>CALCMV010000463.1 GCA_937967535.1 uncultured Saprospiraceae bacterium | reverse complement strand
TTTGTTTTACAAAAATTTATAAAATAAAAAATATCACATTTTATTTATTTTTAATTAAATTCAACTAATTGATAATGAGTTTATTACGAAAATAAACCTAATTTCCCAGTTCCCTAATTTCCAAAATGTCCAAAGTCCAGTATCAAAGATACCACCATTAATATTATAATTACATCGTCCACCCCTGTCGTCTTCCCAAGCATTGAAGATGAGATTTACGGTCTCCGCACAAGTATTGGTGCGTGTGCCTAATGTTACGTTAGTATTATTGGTACAGTCTCCATTATTATTACATTGGATACAATTCCCGCCTGTGTTTGTACCATTTAGATTGTCATCAAACCAAACAAGGGCAGTATATTCTTCAGTGCCAGCTTCCTGACAAGCTCCAAAAATACCGCTTTCAAACCACTGTACTTGCGTGACAGTGACGGTGTAATTAACGGGTTGGGCATAGGTAAGGGCAGTGATAAGCGTACAAATCGAAAGAATGTATAATTTTTTCATAACAATGGTTTTCAATATTTTTTAATGAAGTTTAAAATTCGGATGTGAGTACCAATTGATATATCAATGTGCTACCTTCATCTTCGTCGGGCATATTTATAATGATTTGGGTATCTGTCCATTTTTCGATTTGAAAATTTTTTACTTGATTATTGCAAGAAGCATCGTTGTGTGGGAATAGTTTTAATTCGTTGTCGGTCTTTTCAAATTTAAAGTGATTGGTGTATTGCCCATCATTGAGAATGTATAACATACCATCAGTTGAGATTTTCCAAAGTACTTCTCGAGTTAGTATTTCTTTTTTGTAATCAACTTGTGCTTCGTCCAATTCGCTCGTTTTCAGTTGGTTATTTCTATCAATAATAATCGCATCAGTAATTTTCCATATCATACAATTATCAGGAATTATAACAGTTGCATCTTCTGTTTTTTCACAATTTTCGGCTTGTGTTTCGATTGAATGTTCGTTTGTTTCGGGCTTTGCTTCTATTTGTCCGCCCATTTTTTGATAGGCTTCGGGATTGGCTTCTACCCATGCTTTTTTAGCTTGGTCGTAGGTGGTGTTATCGGCTTTTTTATCGCCTGTATCTTGATATTCGGGGAAATCAGATGGAAGATTTTGTTGTGCAAAAACAAATGATGTACACGATAACAGCGCAATAATTATGGTTGAAATAATGGTTTTCATAGCAATATTTTAAAGGTAAAACTTCAGCAATAGGCGAAGTTTTCTAATTAATTGTGGATACGCAGGTAGAGAGATTTAACTGATTGAATGTGAGATATATGAATTTCAATTGTCAGCCAAATTTAATGAATATTTTGGTGATATGATAATTTGGAGATGTTTTGTTAAATAAGTTAGGAGTGAATGGAACGCGGATTTGACGGATTATGCAGATGACACTGATTTTTTCTGTAAAATTTAATTTAAAATAAATTATAAATTTAATTATATTAATTTAAAATTAACAAATAAAAAAAACCTAAGTAAGTACATTATTAAATTAGAAATTTATACTGTAAACGGGATAAATTTCGGAAAATATCAGTTTTTCCGAATGAACCCGTAATGACTGCTTTAGCTGTCAAGTAAATTATTATTTTAATTTGTAATAAATTTAAAATCAATAAGTTATAAACTTATTTTTATTTCACTTGACAACTAAACAGGCTGACCGCGAATACCGTAAAGGCGAATTTATTCGCCACGTAAGTAATAAGTTTAATTTGTAAAATTCTTATTTTTAGTTAATTGTAAATATAAATTACGCTACACTTGGCGATTAAAATTGCCTTTACGAGTTCGCGGTCAGCCTGTAAAGCAGTCATTGCAGTTTTCCAAAATCCAGCTTAGTTTTTTGTGTAAAAAAAAATCTTACTATTGCCGATACTCTACCTCGGCACCCTCGAACTTTTGCCATTATTAATTTCCCATAAAATTTTGTCTGCGCCATTTGTATCGCCGTTGAGGTTGGCGTCGGAAGTGCGATAGCTGTCGAAGTTGCCGTTGTTGTCTGCCCATTCGATTTTATCTCCGCCATTGATGTCATAACTGAAGTTGTCGGTGGCTTGTGCGAGGTCTCCGGCTATCATTGCCCAAATGCCGGGGGCAACTTCGATTTGTCCAAAGCCTGAATTATTTTCGGTGTACGAATTTTGTGCGGTGAAATCCATCAAAATATTGCGGTCAGTAAGCGAAACGGCTTGTGCGGACATCACACCCATGTGGTTGCGATGTTCGACGACAATATAAAATGGTCCTGACTCATCTGTACGAATAGGACATTCGGCTGGAAATCGTATCGTACCGTCTTTCATCAAAAGCCCTGCGGCTTGACTCACCTCATCCGCTTTTTGTATATCGGTACGCAACCCGACCAAAACCCAATCAACCTCAGTACCCGAATAGTTGGAGTCTGTAAAATCTGCCCCTTCTATACCTGTATAATTCCAAGGGGCATTGAAGTAAGGCTGTCCGAGGGGTGTGGGAGTGGCGAGCGAACTGGTAGGAGTTTGTCCGGGCAACAGTCTTCGTTGCGAACTGAGTTTGGTGTGCATTGCTCCCTCATTTGTATCATAAGCCCCTTCGAGCAAGACTCTTAATTGCAAATCATAACAAGGATTAGGCGTGTATAATACGCGCCAAAAATCCAGTTGTGGCGGGCTGCGGTCTATGATATCGCTTGTTACATATTCGAGTTGCAGGTAAGGATAGGTGTTGGCATTGACCGCATCTGTATCAAAAAAGTGATTCGTAGTGGCAATATTTTCTAAGAGTAAGGTGCGTTGTCCGTTGTCGTTGATACCATATACATTGATGTGGGCATCTTCATTGCTTTGGCTTGTTGTGTTCCATTGCAAGGCAGCCCATTCGAGTGCAGGACCGATGACTGTGGAAGTTGCACTTCCGTGTGTCCATGAATCGCGTATAAAAAATATCGCATCAAGGATGTCTGACTCCAACTCGCTGGTTTTTTGTTGGGTGCTATTATTTTGCAGGTCTATCAAAGCTGCATAGGGTACACCTTCCGTGACATTTTGCAGACCCGTTGCTCCTAATGCGCTGAAAGCATCGAATAAGTTTTGATTCCATGTTTCGGGAAGATAATCATTATAGGTATAAATCAGTACATTATATACATCTGATAAGGTCGGCAAAGTATTATTCAGAAAATCAAGTAAAACTTGCTGTCCGGCTGCATCTTGTGTAGGGAAGGTAAATGCAGGTTGTTGTGATTTGCAAATAAATGAACCGTATTGACCGATATTATTATCCAAATCAATGGCTTGATTCCATATTGCCTGTGCATTGCGGTCAATCAAAGCCACATAAATTCCTGCTTTATCATATTCGCATAATTCTACATCATAAATCCTATCACCCGCAATAGAATAATCAATTTGGCTGCCATGCAAAACACCAAGATGGGCATTTTTCACAACGACTTCGATACCACCTGCGAAATATTCAAATGCACGGGTATTTTCATTGTACAAAAGCGTATTATCGTAGGTATCATCTAAGAATTGGTAATGGTGTGATTGATGCCAACCCGGAGATTCACCATCGAGATAGACGAAGGAGTGATTTTGCCAATCTGCGGCATCCGCTATTTGCCCTGATACTGCTTTGACGCGCCAATAGTACACTGTTTCATCCACATAATTCATGGAAGGCAGCCACTCTAAAATTCCACCCGTTTGCGTAATCGTGGTTTCCATTTTTAATGGACTATCAAATAATTCAGTCGTATCTATTTGAATGATATAATCAAGCGATTGATTGGTATAACGCTCATTAATTTCGGCTTTGAGGCTGATATTATTTGCGTTGGCTTCAATGCCAAAATTGATAGGAGAAAAAGGTTTTACAATTCCATCCAAAATAAAAATACTCGTGTTTGCAGTATTGTTGCCTTCGGCAATAGGGTTGGGGAGTTCGACAATTAAATTATCCGAATCAAGGGTAATAATAAATTCATTTGTACCTACGGCATCTGCTATCGCGGGAATGTCGAAGGTGTATTGCTCTTCGAAGGGAGGCGCGTCCACCGTTTCATTCACTACAATGACGACATCGCCGTTGGGCAATACACGCTCTACCAAAACCCTAACAGGTTGATTTTCAGCTTTTCCAAGATTTATCATATTAAAAGACAATTCAAGGTCTTCGTCGCTCGTGGGTGTATCGGGTGCGAAAGTGATATTAGAAGTAGAAGTATTGACCAAATAATCCGGTGCCGGACTATTGTGCAGACTAACGGCAGGGTCGCCGTTGAGCGTCATTTGCTGGTAAATGATGCGGTGAAATACGTTATCCTCGTCGGCGAGTTCTGCCACCGTTGCACGCTGAATCTCTCCAATGCCCTCTCCGTAATTGTCTTTAGTCATTTTCCGATAAAATAAATCCGCAAAATTATCTGCTCCTGTTGGGTCTTCCAAAATATCTAATCCACACAGCGATACCAACGACATGAATGCAATCGCGCCTTTATTCTCCGCAAAAACAAACTGCTCGCTCATACCAAAATTTTTGGTGTGAATCTGTCCGGTATAAGCACCCAAAGAGAGGAAAAGCGGGTAGCGGTCGGCATTATTGTATTCATCTACGGCATTGATATTGAAGTCAATATTATTCAGTGAGCCATGTCCGTAAAAAGTAATCATAGAGGTGCCGTTATTGATGAGCGAATCGAACAATAAGGTCGGCGAATAATCCAAAGGGTCGGCTTCATTTTCCGAAAAAATGCTCACGTCTGCCCCGAAAAATTCGTCTTCTGAAATGCTTTTATATTTTCGCAAATCATTGACAGCCAATTGATTAATTGCCTCATTGGGGTTGCCACCTCCTGCAAGGTGCAGTATGCGTTTTTGCCATGCGCGGTCTTCTATGGTTTGAGGAAGATTGAGGTTTTCATGCGTCATCACTTTATTGAGATAAGCCCTGATTTGGTCGGGATTTGTGGCGGGTAGTTTGCCAAAAGCAATACGCGGAGCATCGGAAGTATTGGTAGCAGTGAGCAGTATATCGGCTGTTTCGTGACCAAAGGTAAGGGTATAAGCCGGTTGTTTGTCCCAATTTTTGCGTACCGAATAATGAGGGCGCGACTTGCCTATCATAAAGATATATCGGGGTGCGATTGCCCAATTCTTTAAGGTATATCCGGTCAGATTTCGGACTGATTGGGAGTGTCTACTGATGCCATAAGCAAATTGATTGTACAACTGTTCGACGGTGATGATAATGGGATTAAAACCCGTCGAACTGCGATAGTCGGCGTATTGTTGCACATAATTATTCCCCATCCCATCATCAAATAATAATGGATTGGAAATGATAATATAATCACCTTGATTGCCGGAGTAATCAACGAAATTTACCACATTCAAATCGCTGATATTTTGATAATTATTTTGATTAACTAATAATAATTTGCGTGCAGTAGCGGAGGGTGGCAAAGCGATTTGTACCGTATTTCCATTCAAATTAGTAGTAATACGTAAGTGGTTGGTCAAATCATACAAAAGGGGGGCTGTACCACCATGATTAAAATTGCTAATTTCAAGGAATTTCTTTGCAGGGTCGGCATCAATTGTAAAGTGATACTCTTGCTGATTATCAAAATTAAATTGGCGTGGATAGCTGATTTTTGTGAATGCCAAATAATTGTACTCACCACTTGTGCTTCCCAAGCCACTGAGTTCAATATCCGCTGTGCCGGATGCCAATATATTCGCAGGAAAGGTCTGCTTCAAATCAAGCAATTTATAGCCCGAAAAACCGGAAGGAGCGACCAAAATTGGAGTATTGTTGAGGCTCAATTGGGGATTGTGGTCATCCACCTGATTCGCCAAAAATCGAAGCGCGATTTCAGCATCTCCTCCTGCGGTATAGGCATAAGGTGTTGATAATGAGTAGGTTTCCGTACCTATAAAACGCTTCCCAAATCCCTCACCTTCCGTATAGCGGGATTCGAAGAGTAGTACGTGTTTTTCTCCTCTATTGTATCTGTCATTATAAAAAACAAGTTGTTCGTCTATAAAAAATGACTCCGGTGCGGGGAGTGCCGTCAGGTCATTCGGTGTATTTTGAAATTGTGTTGCCGCATTTTCCCAAGTCAAAAAATACGCCATCGAATCGGTGAACATGCTATAGTAAGGATTGAGCATATCATCGGGATTGTTGTAGAGATGTAGGTCTAGTTCGCCGCGATTTTTCTTACCGTAAAATTCGATATAATCACCTGCACCGAGCGCAGCACTCGTACTGACATGAATCGGCACAGGATTCCCCAAAGCGTACAATTGGAAATCACCCGCCTGAATCGCGCCCACAGGCACGCCCGCATCCGCGAGGGTTTGGGTAGAGATGCGATACATACCGTCTTCGGTCACGTAGCATTTGTAGTAATTTTGGCTGTGGTCAATCCATTCATTTCCGTAAAGTATATTCCCGTCAATCGTCATTTGAGCGTGTAGGGAAGTCATTAGAAATGAAACATTTAAAGCAATGATTAGTGTCAATAATCTCATAAAACAATGTTTAGTATTTTTGCTGTAAAATTGTAGCATGTTTAATTTTCACTCAAAAGTAATGGAGACTTTCTGAAATGTCAAATCAAATGCAAAAGTGGGCTATCAGTTTTTAGTTCATAGTGAATAGTTTTTTATTATCAACTATGAACTGACAGCCAATAATTTCGTTTATTTTTTTGTAAAAAAATCCAAATATTATTTTTGGTTCTTTGAGAATTTTTACATTTTTTTAAATGTAAAACACAAAATATAAAATATAAATTCCGATAGCTATCGGAATGTAATACGCATACAAATTATGATGTTTTTTACTTTTTAATAATTGAAAATCAATAAAATAAGTAGT
>CALCMV010000462.1 GCA_937967535.1 uncultured Saprospiraceae bacterium | reverse complement strand
ATAGATGCGAAAAGCCTCAAACAAGGACACACCTATCGCGCAAGGGTACAATACACCGACGATACAGGCAGAAAAAGCCGTTGGTCAGACCCCATTCAGTTCATCGCGGGTGCGCCCGTCAATGCACCTACACCCAACCTTCTGATTAGTGAAATTATGTACAATCCCAAAGTTGATTGTGGCAATGATTTTATTGAAATTACCAACGCGGGTAATAATACCGTTGATTTGGAAGGCTATTATTTTGAAGATGGAATTGACTATACATTCCCAAGCGGCGCAACACTCGCCTCCGGTGCAAGCCTTGTGCTTAGCGATGACCAAACAGCTTTTTACTATCATTATGGCTTTTTTCCTTTCGGTGAATATCAAAAAAGTCTCAGCAATTCGGGTGAAAGAATTGCCTTACATGGTGCTTACGATGTGCTTATCGACGAAGTGACTTATAATGATTCATGGGGTAGTGGCAGCTCAAATGATGCCTTGCAATTAATTAATATTCAATCAGACAATAGCAATCCAAATAATTGGGCAAGGGTAGCAGACAACTGCGGTTCGCCAAATCTTTTATATCAAGACAACATTATTGTCATTGATGACCAATTTGACATTGACCAAAATACAAACCTCTCCGGCAATGTTCTTACGAATGACATTTACCCCTCTGATGCAATGATACAAATCAGCACCATGCCTGCCAATGGAACACTCATTTTTAATAATGACGGCTCATTTGATTATACACCTAATGCCGGATTTGCAGGCGATGATAACTTCAGCTACGAAATCTGTATTGATACCGGTATTCCTCCAACGCCTACGATTTATACCGGACAAGTCAATAGTTCTGCCGATGATGTGGAAGAAAGTAATACCGGATTCATTAATGTCAATAGTAGCGACCTTGAGATGATGTTGGAAGATGCCGTACAACGTGCTGTAGGATTTAGAATACAAAACATCAACATCCCACAAGGGCAAGTCCTCAGTAGTGCCTACCTTGAGTTTACCGCTGATGAAAGCCATGCCGACCCCACCAACCTCACCGTCAAAGCAGAGGCGACAGGCAATGCTTTACCTATTTCGCCATCTAATGCTGTTTTGACCAATAAAAACAAAACAATCGCCACAACGACTTGGAACAACATCCCTGCATGGACAGAAGGAATCACTTATACAAGTCCTGATATAAAGGCAGTTGTACAAGAAATTATCAATCGTGGAGATTGGGCAAGTGGGAATGCCATGACCTTTATCATCGAAGGCAATGGTAAACGTGTTGCAGAATCTTTTGATGGTGCTGCGGGATTAGCCCCCAAGCTCATTATCGAATATTTGCCGACTGATGCAGGACAAATCTGTTATCAAGCCACTGTCAATATAAATGTGCAAGCCACTTGTGTAGAACTCAATATTCAGGCTTATCTCGAAGGTAATTATATTCCCAATAATAACCGAATGACGACTGAACTCAATACAAGCCGAGGGCTATTGCCCGGACAAACGCCCGCAAGTGCCTTAGCCACACCCACACCCGCCGGACAGCCTTATAATATTGCCCCCTGGAATTATAATGGCACAGAAGGCGAAGACTGGACCGATGCCGACTACACACCCGACGATGTGGATTGGGTATTGGTATCGTTCCGTACAGGTACTACCAAAAATACAGAGCTAGCCATGACCGCCGGAGTACTCGACAGATTGGGTCGCATCAATTTCCCTGACCGATGCGCGTTGGCAGGGGATATTGCCACTCAACTCCACATAGTCGTAGAACACCGCAACCACATCGGTATAATGACACAACAGCCCGTCAATATCATTAATGGCACATTGACCTATGATTTTCGTGTAGTCGATAGTTACCGAGACCAGACCAGTTTTGGACAAAAACAACTTCCTACGGGAGAGTGGGTCATGTTTGCGGGGGATGCAGACCAGTCCGATTTTCCAAGTTTTGATATTAAAGGAACAGATAAGACGATTTGGTTTGAGAATAACGGTATTTTCGATTATTACTTCTCGCCAGATTTCAATTTAGATGGCGATATCAACGGACAGGATAAAGCCTTGTGGTTTGAGAATAATGGCATTTCATCAAGAGTGCCTAAATAGAATTATTGTAAAAAAACTATGAACTAACTGGACTTTGGACATTTTGGAAATTAGTCTCGGCTCAGCCGAGAGGAAAATTCGGTTTTAAATCATAAGTAATTGATTATCAGTTATTTAAATTTTATTAAGATAAAAAAATACTCAATTAATTAAATTTTATAATTATTTGATAAAAATCCCCACAACTATCGGGATACCTAATACCAAATTCCCTAATGTCCAAAAGTCCGGTAAGTACAATGTGTTCGCCAATTTTGAATAAATAACTTGACAATATTAAATTAGATTTTTGTTTACTGTAAATAGGTGTTTCTATCTGAATTTGACCTAAAACTCGTCAGACATTTTGAAAATGTCAGACGAGTTTTAGCCCAAATTCGGGGCAAATTTCTGATTTTAAGAATAAACATACTTTTGAGTGTGACACACATTAGTGGACTTATAATATGAAATCAGAAAAAGCCAAGATTAGTATGAGCTTCCGTAATGACTGCTTTAGCTGTCAAGTGGGCATCGATTTGTCACAAAGCAATGATTTTTAAGTAATTGAATATTAAGTTAAAACTACACTTGACAGCTAAAGCAGTCATTACAGTTCGCTCAATCTATATTTATTAA
>CALCMV010000461.1 GCA_937967535.1 uncultured Saprospiraceae bacterium | reverse complement strand
TGATACTTTTTTTGAAATGTAAAATGTAAAATAATAAATGTAAAATGTAAAAGTGCTTGTAGTACGCGTACAATACATTTGTGTTTTTTTTATTATTTAAAAATTTAAAAATCAATAAAATAGAAACATCTCGCGTCCACTCGCGTCCTACAAATTTACATTTTTCATTTATTTAATTTAAATATAAAAGTGTCAACTACCTTGATGAACTTGTCAAATAAAAATTGATAAATAACCGAAAAAAACAATTATCACTGAATTTTTTAAAGAAGCTATTTGTTTAAATGATTTAAAATGAAAATAGTATTTAATTCGCAATTTATTGATTAGAAATAATTTGCCAATTAAACTTAAACTTTCCCGACAACTGTACGGGATAATTTTAATCTTAAACTTAATCTTAATCTTAAACTTAATCAATGTTGGATACCGATTTGCTTCGTGAAATGATTGCTGAAAAATACGTGATGAAAAAAAAGCATCCGACGGCAGATTTATTCATCTATAATTACACTGCAAAAACGCAGTACGAGCATATTTGGAATGAATGTACCCTACAATGCAGGGGCTTGATACTTGATGCCGATGCAAATCCTGTGGCGCGTCCTTTTCGCAAGTTTTTTAATTTGGGCGAACAAGAAAACCAACACATCCCGAATGAACCGTTTGAGGTATACGAAAAAATGGATGGTTCTTTGGGGATTTTGTATTGGTCGGATGGCAAAGCATATATTGCCACACGCGGTTCGTTTGATAGCGAACAAGCCCGAAAAGCCAATGAAATGCTGCACGCTACATACGCCGACAATTTGGCGGGATTGGATAAAAATTTGACTTATTTATTTGAAATTATTTATCCCGAAAATCGCATTGTTGTGGATTACGGCAAAGTAGAAAAATTGGTATTACTGGCAATTATTGACACCAAAACAGCCGCAGAATTACCGCTTAAAGACCTAGGATTTCCTTTGGTAAAACACTACGATGGCATCCGCGATTTAAGCGAATTAAAAGCACTTGAAGAAGACAATAAAGAAGGTTTTGTCGTCAAATTTGAAAGCGGCTACCGCCTGAAAGTCAAATTTGAAGAATACGTGCGTATTCACCGGATTGTTACCCAAGTTTCGAGCGTCAATATTTGGGAATATCTCAAAACCGGACAGCCACTCGACGAAATTCTGGAGCGCGTACCCGACGAATTTTACGCATGGGTAAAAAACACAAAAAATAAATTAATCGCTGATTATCAAGCAATTGAACAACAAGCCAAACAAGAATTTAAAACATTTGACACAAGAAAAGAAACGGCAATGTATTTCAAAACCTGCAAATATCCGCAAGTGATGTTTGCTATGTTGGACGGAAAACCACACGACCAATTTATCTGGAAAATGCTGCGTCCGACTTATGAAAGACCGTTTCGGGGAGTTGACGAGTTGACAAGTTGATATATTTTTTTGCAACAAAACAACAAAACAACAACTCGACAACACAACAACACAACAATTCAACAACACAACAACACAACAATTCGACAACACAACATCGAAAAATGAAAAAAATACTAATACTACGCGGTTTGCCGGCTTCAGGTAAATCTACCTTCGCAAAGCAACTAATTAAGGAAAATCCGGGTCTATACAAACGCATCAATCGAGATGATTTGCGAGAAATGTTTGACACATACCATTTTTCGCGCGACAATGAAAAATTTGTCAAGCGTGTGCGCGATTTGCTCATACGTGAGGCATTGCGCGATGGCAAAGATGTGATTGTGGACGACACAAATTTGTCGCCCAAAAACATCAATCGAATCACCCAACTCGCCGAAGAACACCGTAAAAAAACCGGAGAAACAGTTGAGGTAACGGTCAAAGAATTTGAGGTCAGTCTGGCAAAAGCATTGGAACGCGATGCCAAGCGAGAGAAAAAAGTAGGTGCGCGTGTGATACGCAAAATGCACCGTCAATTTTATGGCGATGGCAACTCGCGCGACCCGCAGTATTCGCCACAAGATGAGACACTTCCGCCTGCTGTGATGTGCGACCTCGACGGCACACTGGCAATACTCAACGGGCGCAACCCATATGATGGTTCGGTTTGCGAAAACGACATTTTGAATCAACCTGTTTATGATATTTTGAAAAATTATCATAATTTAGGAAATAAAGTCTTATTATTGTCGGGTCGAATGGACAGTTTTCAGCCGCAGACCGAGCGTTGGTTGGCAAAACACAATGTTCCATACGATATGCTCATTATGCGTAAACACACCGATAAGCGTCGCGATTCGATTATCAAACAAGAGATTTTCGACGAGCATATCAAAGGAAAATACTTCATTAGATTTGTACTCGACGACCGCAATCAAGTCGTAGATATGTGGCGACAAGATTTGGGATTACCTTGTTGGCAAGTCTATTACGGAGATTTTTAAACGATACTAAATCAAAAATATAATCGATCATGAAAGTAGAACCCACTATTAAATACGGCTGCCAAGTGCGCGAAAGGAGAACCGGAGATGCATTCACACTACTGGCACCGGGGGCATTTATCCAACCAACGGATGATGGGCGCATTCTCTGGCATATTCTCAATTATACGCCTGATGAAGACGAAAGCAAAATTTTGAATGCTTTTGAACAAGCCATAGCCATTTGGCAACCTGCTTTCCCTAGTACCATCACGTTTGAACCGACAAGCGACATAGACGAAGCGCATATCAAACTATTTTTTGTAGGTCGGAGTCATCCGCAATATGGCGATATTTTTGATGGCGAAGACGGCACATTAGCACTTGGTTTTGCACCGGTAGAAGATGAACCACTAAAAGGTTTCATTCTAATGGATGATGGCGAAAATTGGGCAGATATGCACACGCCCAACACAAAAGATTTGCTGACCGTTTTTCTACATGAATTGGGGCATACTTTCAATTTGGGACACGAATCGGGCGTACTTGAAGCCATTATGTTTCCTTCCTATTCAGGCGAAAAACGCCAAATTCACCAAGACGATATTGACGGCATCCAATCTATATACGGACGCTTCGGACCACCACGCGACAACGACAACGCACAGCAACCCGCCGGTTGCCTGTCTGTCTTAGTACCCTTTTTGTCTATCTTTTTTGGACAATAGTGTGTGGAAATTAAAATTATTTCTTGAGGCTTGTGTAAAATTTTTACACAAGCCTTTTTCTTTATTCCTCAATTTTAATTGAATATGATACACCAATGTGTTCGCCAATTATGAATTTTAAATAATAAAAACATTTAATTTATTAATTACTAATTATTAGTAAAAAACAAAGTAAAATTTAAATTTATTTGTCATTCAAAATTCATAATTTAAAATTTGGCGAAGACATTATCAAGCATTAATCATTAAAAAGCCTTACCTTTGCACTCTTTTTGAATGAAATAAGCAGCTTAGTAAAAAAATTAAGAGCATTAAGCATTAATAATTAAGCATAAAAATTATGATTCGTAACATCGCCATTATCGCCCACGTTGACCATGGCAAGACTACGCTCGTAGATAAACTCCTGCTTGCGGGAGATGTATTCGGCGCACACGAAAAGCCGGGTGAACTTATCATGGACAACAACGATTTGGAGCGCGAGCGCGGCATTACCATCGTTTCCAAAAATGCCTCAATGACCTACAAAGGCGTGAAAATCAATATCATTGATACGCCCGGTCACAGCGATTTCGGAGGCGAGGTAGAGCGTGTACTCAATATGGCAGATGGCGTGTTGCTACTCGTTGATGCCTTTGAAGGACCAATGCCGCAAACCCGATTTGTCACGCAAAAAGCACTCGAATTGGGACTCAAACCCATCGTCGTTATCAATAAAGTAGACAAAGAAAATTGCAAACCCGAAGAGGTACAAGAAGCGATATTCGACCTGATGTTTAACCTTGATGCGACAGAAGACCAACTCGATTTTCCGACCATTTATGGCTCTGCCAAATACGGCTGGATGAACACCGACTGGCGAGAACAGACCGACAATATCATTCCGCTTCTGGATGCCATTGTCGAACACATCCCTAGTCCAAAGGTCGAAGAGGGGACACTTCAAATGCTGATTACCTCATTGGATTTTTCTTCTTTCGTCGGGCGTATTGCTATCGGACGCTTGCATCGCGGCATACTAAAAGCGAAGCAACGGGTTGCTCTCATAAAAAAGGATGGTACAATTGCGAAGAGCAATATCCGTGGCTTGTACTCATTCGACGGGATGAATAAAGTGGAAACCGACGAAGTAAAAGCCGGAGATATTTGTGCTTTGTACGGTGTCGAAGGCTTCGAAATCGGCGATACGATTGCAGATGCAGAAGCCCCCGAAGCCTTGCCTTCGATTGCGATTGACGAGCCGACGATGAGCATGTTGTTTACGATTAATGATTCACCATTTTTCGGAAAAGAAGGCAAGTTTGTCACCTCGCGCCACATCCGCGAACGCCTCGAAAAAGAACTCGAAAAGAACCTCGCCTTGCGTGTAGAATCAACCAATTCAGCAGATTCTTTTCGTGTATACGGGCGTGGGGTCTTGCACCTTTCTGTCCTCATCGAAACGATGCGCCGCGAAGGATACGAATTACAAATCGGTCAGCCGCAGGTAATTATCAAAAGCATCAATAGCATCAAACACGAACCTGTCGAAGAATTGACCTGCGATTTGCCGGAAAATGTATCGGGCAAAGTCATCGAAATGGTCACGAAGCGCAAAGGCACGATGCTCTCTATGGAGCCAAAGGGCGAAAGGATGTTATTGCGTTTTGAAATTCCCTCACGCGGCATTATCGGTTTGCGTACACAGGTGATTACGGCAACGGCAGGCGAGGCGATTATGACACATCGCTTCCTCGAATACCAACCGCACAAAGGAGAAATTCCTGCGCGACTCAACGGCTCACTCATTGCACTCGAAACGGGTAAAGCAATTCCGTTTAGTATCAATAATTTGCAGGATAGAGGCAAATTTTTTATTCCTGCAAATGTAGAGATTTACGAAGGACAGGTTATCGGTGAAAACAGCCGCCCGAATGATTTGGTGATTAACGTGACAAAAACAAAAAAACTGACCAATATGCGCTCGGCAGGTGCAGATGATAAGGTAAAACTTGTACCGCCGATTGTTTTTTCATTGGAAGAAGCATTAGAATATATTCAAGGTGATGAATACGTGGAAGTAACACCCGAATCCATTCGTTTACGCAAGATTTATCTGAAAGAACATGAACGTAAACGTGCTAAAAATAAAGCATTAGCAGTTTAAGTAAGATAACTAAGTAAAGTTTAAGTTTAAGAACAAGTTTAAATTCTCCCGATAGCGGCTACCGTTTAAGTTTGCTCAACTCTGATAATCAGTAATTTACAATCCCGTACGGCTAGCCATTTAACTTTGCCTAAAGCGAATACTCGTCAGACGAATCCCTTTATTCAATGCGAATATTTTATGAGACAAATCACTACATTTCACAAAAACCTTCGTCAGACGAGTACTATCCCGCAAGCAAACTTAAACG
>CALCMV010000460.1 GCA_937967535.1 uncultured Saprospiraceae bacterium | reverse complement strand
CAATGACAATAAGCCGCAAGCTCATATACTGTGAACGGGGTAAATTTCGGAAAATATCAGTTTTTCGAATGAACCTGTAATGACTGCTTTACAGGCTGACCGGGAACTCGTACAGGCGATTTCAATCGCCATGTTTAGTATGATTTTTATTTATAATTTACTGTAAATAAATGTTATACGAATTTTATTTATTTTTCACATGGCGAATGAATTCGCCTGTACGGTATTCGCGGTCAGCCTGTAAAGCAGTCATTACCGTTTTCCGAAATTTGCCCCGTTCACAGTATAAAACTATGAATTGATAGCCTAATATCATTTACAAATAACTGTCTGACTTCTAACTTCTGTCTTCTGACAATAAAATGGTCTGACTTCTGATATAAAAGAATCACGAGCTAAGAACTATGCCTGTATACCAATTGGACGACTCATTATGGTTTCCCGACCCGAATTATACGTGGAATGACGGCATATTGGCGATTGGTGGCGACTTATCTGTTAATCGCCTGATATTGGCATATCGCATGGGTATTTTTCCTTGGTTCAATGAAGGAGAACCTATCCTTTGGTGGTCGCCCAACCCGCGTTATGTGATTTTTCCTGACAAATTGAAAGTCTCCAAAAGTATGCGAAAAGTGCTGCGCGACGGCATTTTTGAGATTACCTACGACACCGAATTCAGGGCGGTCATCGCTGCATGTCGTGACACCCGCCGCGATGGTCAATTTGGCACTTGGATTACCGAAAATATGCTCGAAGCCTACTGTGCTTTGCATGAGGCGGGGCTTGCTCATTCGGTAGAAGTGTGGCAAGAAGGCAACTTGGTTGGTGGCTTGTATGGCGTATCTTTAGGCAAGTTTTTTTTCGGAGAATCTATGTTCTCAAAAGTAAGCAATGCCTCCAAAACAGGCTTCATCCAACTGGTACAAAATCTCAAAGAACGCGGCTTCGAACTCATTGATTGCCAGCAAGGTACGGCACACCTTATCAGTCTTGGTGCAGAACCCATTTCCCGAAAACAATTTATCCAACGACTCTCCACTATTGATGTTTCCAACACTTTATGCGGTTCGTGGAAAGAGGAATTTCGAGTTGTGAATAGCGAGTAGCAAGTAGCAAGTTTTTTCGCTACAAAAAAAAACCGTCCACCGTCCACCATCCACCGTCTACCGTCTACCATCTACCGTCTCCCGTCCACCGTAAACCCCAATCTTTCCAAATCCTCCCAAAATGCCGGATACGACTTAGCCACAACAAGAGGGTCATCAATCACTACTTCATCAATGACTAAAGCGAGTGTGGCGAATATCATTGCCATGCGATGGTCGTGGTAGGTGTCGAAAGTGGGTGTTTTTATCTGCCCGAAGGCATGTGTGGGGCTGTGTATATGCAAGATATTTCCGCTGACTTCTTCTGCCTCAATATTTATTTTTTTCAATTCTGTGATGAGGGCTGCTATGCGGTCGGTTTCTTTAATTTTGAGGGTTTGAAGCCCTTCGAGTTGTGCTGCACAAGACCGACCCGCGCATATCACAGCGAGGGTTTGTGCGATGTCGGGGCAATTCAAAAAATTGTATTGAAAATTGGGAATCGCGGTATTTTTTTTGCTTAAATGAATACCTTTTTTCGTAAATGTAGTAGCTATCCCAAACTGCTCCATCATCGGCGCAATCGCAGCATCTGCCTGCCAGCTTTCTTCGTGTAAACCATTGAGATACAAGTCCGTTTCGTCCGAAAAAGCTGCCAGTGCATAGTAATACGAAGCTGCCGACCAGTCGGCTTCTACCGTAAATTCTTGTGCTTGGTAGGCTTGTTCTTCGATGCGAATGGTATCGCCTTCCCAAGTGTACCGGATGCCGAAATTTGCCATCGTTCGCAGCGTCATTTCGATATAGGGGCGCGAGACGACTTCTCCTTCCAATTGTAAACGCAAACCACCCGACAGACAAGGCGCAATCATCAACAAAGCAGAAATATATTGACTGCTGACCGTAGCAGGAATGTTGATATGAGCATTAGATTTAAAGGGATGCGGCGGATGGATTCGCAAGGGCGGGTAGCCTTCTTTTTCTTCGTATTCGATATGTGCGCCCAATTCACGCAAACAATCCACCAAAATGCCAATCGGACGCTGTTTCATTCGCGCCGAACCGGCCAGCACTTGCACACCTTCTTGCATAGACAAATAAGCGGTCAAAAAACGAAAAGTAGTACCCGCAGGACCTACATCCAAAACCTCCTCCCGACTTGCCAAAAGCCGTATAAGTGTCTGAGTATCTTGCGAATCTCCCAAACCGTGAATCGGAAAATCCAAACCCGATAAAGCACGGATAATCAAGGCTCGATTGCTGATACTCTTAGAACCATCCAATGTGATTTCACCTTTTAATTGTTTATCCGACTTTGATATTTTATACTTCATGATAATTTGATAATGCTACAATGTTGTAATGCTACAATGCTACAATGCGATAATGCTACAATGCTGTAATGTGATAATGCTACAATGAATGAGTAAATAAGCACTTAATATTCAATTTATTTGTAATGTATTGTAGCATTACAGCATTGTAGCATTACAGCATTATTACTGTCACAACATAGTAATAGTTTGTAACTTTTATTGAAAAACTTTGACAATTATAATTATATCTTATACTTTTGCAATTCATAAGAACACACCTATTGTCTTTTTTCTTCTGACTTTTTCCACTGTTCACTCTCCCCAAGACATACTCTTATTCGCCTTTTGTTTATCCTTAAAAAGTATTTATGTTACTTTTTTTGGCAAAGACAATCATTACCATTCATCAAACAATAGCGTCCCCATAAAAATACGCAATGCCGATGTCCGCGGACAACGAACTTGAATAGTATTTTTTTGCCCGATTGATAAAAAAGTACATTCAAAAAACAACAAACCATTAATTATTTATGCTATGACGACTACCTCTAATCTATTCTGCTATGCGGGACGGATAATCGCTTGCTGCCTGATGCTTTCTTTGACACTTCAAATGACGGCTCAAAACAGTCAGTATGACCTCAGATTTAACTTAAATGACTGTGATGAAAACCATGTTTATGTAGACATTGAAATTAAATCAAGTAGTAACAACACTGGCTTTGATTTAGCCGACCAAAATTACCGTTTTTCTTTTACAAGAGGAGTAATAGAGAACCCTTTTATTGCAGAAGAACTCGAAATTGCGGGAGCTATTCCTGTCGGAAATGACTTTGCCTTTTATTCACCGCACGACCTCAATGGTAGTGGAGATACCATAGTTTCTTACAATCTTGAATTGCTAAATAATGTCGGCTTCCCGCTTACCGATGAGTGGATAAAAGTCGGGCGTGTAGGTTTTGATGTCATTGACCCGTCGGCTTGTTTAGAGTTGACTTGGCACAGAGAAAATATCTTCCCTTCTATTTTTATTTCAGAAGTCATCAACGATTTAGAACGCGAATTAGTTGGCGAAGGTACGGTCGAAAACCTCAATATTTGTTTGTCGGAATGTAATAATTCGGACTTGCCTGTTGCGAATGATGACAATATAGTGGTTGTTGCCGGAAACGGTGGCGTATTCAATATCTTGTCAAATGATGAAGCTCCGCAGGGAACAACTTTTGAAACCGTCACCTTACTCAATAATGTTCCGGCATCGCAGGGAACATTAAATACCAACAATAACGGTTTAACATTTTTTACCGCTAATATCGGTTTTGCAGGCGAGGTACAGCCTGTGACTTATGAAGTATGTACCAATACCGGCTTATGCGACCAAGCTACCATTTTTATTACGGTAAGCGGCAATCCACCCACTGCAAATGACGATGAAATCACCGTTAACGCAGGTGAAGGAACTGTATTTAATATTCTTAACAATGATACTGCCCCGGCGGGTGCGACATTGGAGACAGTATCGTTGGTCACTGTACTTCCTTCAGCAGAAGGCAGCATCAACATAAATAATAATGGCTTGACGAGCTTCACGCCCGCCGCCGGATTTACCGGCAATGTGACACCTCTGACTTATAGAGTCTGTGCTGATAATGGCTTGTGCGACCAAGCGGTTATTCGCATTACAGTAGAGGGCGAAGCACCTACGGCGAACAACGATAATGTATCGGTATTTGGCGGAGGCGGGGTTTTTAATATTCTCACAAATGATATTATTCCTAATGGACAAACCCTTGAAAGCGTCTCACTTCTAAGCAATGTACCGGCTTCGCAAGGTACTATTACGGTAAGTAATAATGGCGTGATAAACTTCACTCCTGCAACTGGTTTTTCAGGCGATGTCAATCCTATCACCTACGAATTATGTACAAGTAATAGCTTATGCGACCAAGCCATTATTTTTATTGAGGTGCAAGGTACTCCTCCAACGGCAAATGACGATAATATAATCATCAATGCAGGTAGCAGCGGTACTTTTAATGTTTTGGCAAATGATAATACACCTCCCGGAGTGAATTTTGAAACAGTGACTTTGCTCAATACCATTCCCGCATCACAAGGGACGATTACGACAAATAACAGTGGTTTGACCACCTTTACACCTGCCACCGGATTTGTGGGCAATGTAACACCTGTCACCTACGAAGTCTGTGCGAATAATGACTTTTGCGACCAAGCCACTATATTTATCACAGTACAAGGCGAAACTCCTACTGCCAATAACGATAATGTAGTA
>CALCMV010000459.1 GCA_937967535.1 uncultured Saprospiraceae bacterium | reverse complement strand
GGTAGCCATGAGTGGCGGCATTGATAGTACGGTGACGGCTATGATGATGCATGACCAAGGATATGAAGTAATTGGTATCACCATGAAAACATGGGATTATGCCAATTCTGGCGGAAATAAAAAGGAAACGGGTTGTTGTAGTCTAGACTCGATTAATGATGCACGACAAGTTGCAGTAAATATGGGGTTTCATCATTTTATTGTCGATATTCGAGAAGATTTTGGCGATTATGTGATTGATAATTTTGTGGATGAATATATCGCCGGACGCACGCCCAACCCATGCGTGTTGTGCAATACGCATATCAAGTGGGAGGCAATGCTCAGGCGTGCAGATGCGCTTGATTGTGAGTTTATTGCAACCGGTCATTATGCTAAAATAAACCAACAAGACGGACGATATTTCGTTTCCAAAGCACGGGATTTGAACAAAGACCAATCCTATGTTTTATGGGGATTGAGTCAGGAATGTATGGCGCGAAGTCGCTTTCCCTTAGCAGAATTGACCAAGCCCGAAGTACGCCAAATCGCACATGACAGAGGCTATACCGACTTAGCTAAAAAGGGCGAAAGCTACGAGATTTGCTTTGTACCGGATAACGATTATCGCGGATTTTTGCGGCGGCAGGTAGCAGGATTGGAGGAGCGTGTGGCAGGCGGTACATTTCTCAATACAGCAGGTGAAGTAATCGGCGAGCATCAAGGTTATCCCTTTTATACTATCGGACAACGCAAGGGCTTGGGCAAGGCATTCGGCGAGCCGATGTATGTCAAAGAAATTATTCCTGAAACGAATACGGTGGTACTCGGCAAGGCGAATGAACTCTTTCGCAATAGTACCAATATCGGTCAACTGAACCCGATGAAATACGCCGAAATTCCCAACGGCATCGTGGCAGTGACGCAGATTCGCTACAATAGCCCCGGTACTTTGAGTACGCTTCATAATGAAAGTGAGGATAAAATCCGCGCCGAATTTCACGCCAATGTAAGGGGTGTTGCGCCCGGTCAGTCGGCGGTGTTTTATGAAGGCAATGATGTGATAGGCGGGGGGATTATTCTTAGATGAAGTTTTAGCTTAAAATTAATATCTCAATGTCTTCGCCAAATTTTGAACAACAAATAAATTTAAATTTTACTTTGTTTTTTGTTGATAATTAATAATTAACAAATTAAATATTTTTTATTATTTAAAATTTTTCATTCAAAATTCAAAACTTAGCAAACACATTAATGTGCAAATTAAATTTTTAAACTTAAAAAAAGGGCAGGTCGTCCCAGTATACCTGCCCTTAGTTTTCACAGCGAATTTAAAGGGTTAATCTTAATGCAAATTTGAGGGGTCAAGCATAATTACTACTACCAATTAAGGGGTTCAATCACCAATTGATTACTGTTGATAGAAATTACCTTAATTCTTGATAATCGTTGAAATTGAGGACCGTTGATTGATGGTTGAAAGAAAATCAAGATATTTTGATTTCCGAATGTTCTCCATCTGCCTACACTTTGCATCTGTTGGTCGGTAGGACCGGGGTAGAAATAAACAAAATCACCATTAGGCAAAAATTCAAATCCATTGCGTCCTCTTGATGCCGGAAAATTGAAGGTATCAGGACGGTAGATATTTTCTACGGTCGGGTTGGTGTCTTCCTCATGTGAGTGCCACCATGTCCCGACGATGTTGGTAGATAGATTACTTCGGTCTTCCAACTCTGCGACTTGTGTTTGGGTGTTTGGTGTGAGGTCTTCAAGGGCGTTTTGTTCGCAAGAAACCAGCATGGCAGATAGTGCTACAATTGCCAGTAAACCTAAGAAGATGTTTTTTACTTTTACTGTTTTCATTTCTAAAAATTTTGATGTTAATAAATGTTTCCATGTTTTTTCGGAGGTCATCAGGTAAAAGAACTTAGGGTTTTGATTGATTTTCTTCTCTTGTTTAGAGCATGTTTGGAATTTTTCAAGCTGATAATCAATAGTTTATGGTTTTGGCGAAATATCGGAGAAGGAGTTTATCGGGATAAGTGACTGATTCGATATGAAGCCAAGTTCATAAAATATTGGTTATCAGGCAGAAAAATTCCAAACATGCTCTTAATAAATAGATGTTGGTTTACTGCATTTAGTGTTATTTTTTTAAGAAAATGAGAACAGACCGCAAAGGGTCTGCTCTCTGGTTTATACAACCACACTTTACTGCGATTTTTTTTGAGGGATCTTTGTTAGTAGCATGTAAAAGGGGAGCCTCCGACGCTTGTTGCCGTTGACCAGTTGCTCCATACACCGTTGCATTTTTGTCTTACTCTTACTTCATATTGACTGCAAGCACTGTTTTTATTGATGGTATAATACCAAATCCCTGCTCTCACCGTAATTGCAGGTACCCAAAAACCACCGTCTTTTAGCCTATACATTATTTGCTTATGATTGGAAGTATAAGGGTGCATATACACATGAATGACTGTGTTATATTCATCAGAAGTGATGCTTGAGGGGCTAGGTGTGGGGCATACTGCCCTTTGTTCGATATGGTCAATGTTTTCGGGATTAGGCAAGACTTCCGTCTGCTCGCAGGATACTGCCGCTAGTATGATGGCTAAAAAGAGTAGCAAAGCAAGTGCTTTTACTTGGAAAGTTTTCATTGTTAAAGTTTTTATTGATTAAAAATATGTTTTACTAAGTGCTTGGACTGAACTAAGCGACACTTTCAGATTTTATAATTCGCTGAAAGCGAATTCATTATTGAAATTGAACTTGACACTTGAATTTGTACTTGCACTTATTTAAATTGTGTATTGCCAATTGACACTACAAATTTGCACAGAAATCCGCCTGATGCCAACTACAAAAAAACATATTTTCCAATAAAAAAACTTTAGTTAAAATTATTATATTTAGTGATTTTAAAAAATAACTAATTATTAATCAGTTTTTTACACTAAATAAAAAAATAATATTAGTTATTAGTTTTCAAATAAAATACTAAGGAAAAGAAAAGGGAAAAAAACAGATTCGTCTGAAGACTTTGGGGTTAAGACCTATTCTACGTTCTTGACTCTTGCGCGTTTTTGGCAAAAGATGAGTAAATGAATAAATGAGTAGATGAATAAATGAACTCAAGCGTAAAAACATTTACTCATTTTATCATTTACTCATTTACTCATTATGGTAGTGGCTTCGCCACCTTATGAAAGTAAGCCTAATTTCCAAAATGCCCAAAGCCCTGTTACTCAATAATGATCGGATAAGTCTGAACCTCAGCCTCCGGGTCGTCGGGGTTAAAAGGTTGGGCGTATTTGAATTGGAGGTTGGCTTCGCCGCTTTTGAGGGCTTTGAAAACTTTCCATTCGCGTACTGCATTATTTATCATAAATCCTTCTGAATCATCTTTGGGCGAGTCGTCGTAGCGGGTATCTACAAATTCGATTTTTTCGTCGAGTGGCTCTACAAGCAACCACTGAAAGCCGGAGGATGGCGTGCTTTCCAATTCGATTTCAAAGGTTTGTCCGGCTTTTATTTTGATGTCCATATTTGTACTTGATGAATAAACGGGATTTGAGTTTTTGAGCGATTTGCAAGTGAAATTAAACATAAGTAATGCACCAATCAGATATAGTCTCATAAGTTTAAGTTTCAATTAAATTCACACATTAAGATTTAATATGTTCGCCAATTTTGAATTTTGAATGATACAAAATGTTTAACTTATTAATTAATAATTACCAGTAAAAAACAAAGTAAAATTTAAATTCATTTGTCATTCAAAATTCATAATTCAAAATTTGGCGAAGACATTGAAACGCTTTGAATATTTTTTATTTTGTTAAAGGAATTTTGTTAGAATTTTATATTTACAAAATTTAATTTAGCCAAAGATAGTAATGAATATTTGTTTTTTATAATAAAAAAAGTCAAAATCATGTTGGCAGTTAAATATTTCCCCAAACCCAATGGAAATATTTTTTGCAAATCATTATCAATTTCCTTATCTTTGCGCTCATGTTTTTTGAAAAGTTACGTATAAGTGAAAAATCTAGGACAATATTCGATTCCATTTAAAGGGCTAAAAGATGGTCTGCACGAACTTACATTTAAAGTGGATGCCGAGTTTTTCCAGCATTTTGAAGAGTCATATTTGCATGATGGAAATGTAGAAATTAAGGTAGATTTAGATAAACGTCCAAACATGATGGTCTTGGATGTTGATTTTTCGGGTACAATGAAGACGCTTTGTGATTTGTGTGGAGAGGAAGGCAAGCTGCCAATTGAAGGCACAGAGCAATTACTGGTCAAATTTACTGAAAATCCGGGCGAAGAAGAACAAGTCATCTATTTGATGCCCGGCGAAACCGAACTGAATTTGACCTTGCATTTTTACGAGTTTATTGCTTTGAGTGTACCGATTCGTAAAGTACCTTGTGCTGATGCTGAAGGCGAACCGACTTGTAATTCGGAAACCCTCAATTTTCTCGGAGAAAATGCAATGCAAGAAGAAGAAGACGCAATAAATCCCATTTGGGAAGAATTACAGAAAATTAAAAATATAAAATAACGGTTGACGGTAAACGATTGACGGTAAACGGGAAAACTCTCGCAACCCGCAATTCGTAAACGCAACCCGAAACAAATAAAAATGGCACATCCTAAGAGTAGAATATCTAAGCAGCGCAAGCGCAAACGTCGCACGCACTATAAAGCGGAAGCTCCAAATGTAATGAGTTGCTCCAACTGCGGCAATCCTGTATTGCGTCACCACATCTGTGATGAATGTGGTCACTATCGTGGCAAGCCCGTCATCGTATACGAAGACGACGATTATTAGACCTTATTAATGAGTGAATTTTGAATGAGTGAATGAGTGAATTATAATGCTCAAATGCCTTAATGCGAGCATGCTTTCTCATCCAACGTTTCATGTTTTCATTCAGTTTCAATCCCAAATTTTGAAAAAAAATAGAAGCTCCCATACGATTGTATGCGGGGCTTTCTTTTGTTCAATAAGTGAATGAGGCGATTTCTGATTTTTGATTGAATTTTGCTTTGCAAATTTTTGATTATAAAAGTTCGCGCAGCGAATCAATCAAAAATCAAAAATCAAAAATCAAAAATCGCCTCATTCATTCATTCATTCATTCATTCACTCACTCATTGTTTTTACACTATGAAAAAAATTATCAATACAAAAACTGCTCCTGCGCCCGTAGGTCCTTACAATCAATCCGTTATGGCGGGTGGTGTACTTTACGGTTCGGGGCAAATCGCGATTAATCCGGCTACGGGCGATGTCGTACAAGATAGCATTGAAGATGAAACACGCCAAGTGATGAAAAACATCGGCGAGGTATTGAAAGAAGCCGGAATGACTTACGAAAATATCGCTAAATGCTCTGTCTTCGTATCGGATATGCACATGTATAGTCGCATCAATGCCGTATATGCCGAGTTTTTTGATGAAAACACCGCACCTGCCCGCGAATTGGTCGAAGTGGCTAATCTGCCTAAATTCGTTAATATCGAAATTTCATTTATCGCTGTGAAATAATGAGTGAATTTTGAGTGAGTGAATGAGTGAATTATTTTATGTCGTAATACGTTAACAATATTCACTCATTCACTCATTCAAAATTCACTCATTACACATTACATCATTTAAGCATTATTATGAAGAAACAAGTCCTCTCCTGCATACAGCCTACGGGTCAGATGCACTTAGGTAATTACTTTGGGGCGGTTAAGAATTACGTGGATTTGCAGTCGGAATACAATTGTATTTACGGCATTGTAGATTACCACGCGATGACGATGCCTTATGATGCCAAAAAATTGCGACTCAATTCTTGGGATTTGATTATCAGTTTGATGGCAGTGGGTGTGAAGGCGGAGAATTTATTTATTCAGTCCCTCATTCCTGAACATACTGAATTAGGTTGGATATTTAGCACGGTGGCATCCTACGGGGAGATGACGCGCATGACGCAATTCAAGGATAAATCGCAGCAGGTCAAAGAGGAATCGAAAGATGCGTTTATTTCTGCGGGTTTGTTTACCTATCCGGTTTTACAGGCAGCAGATATTTTGATTTATAAGGCGGATTATGTACCGGTCGGTAGAGACCAAGCGCAACATTTGGAACTGACTCGCAATATCGCACAGCGTTTTAATAGCCAATTCAATACAGAATATTTCGTACTACCGGAGATTTTGTACACCGAAACACCAAAGATTGCTTCGACTGCCGACCCCAGCCGCAAAATGAGCAAAAGTGCAGGAGAAAAGCATTGGATAGGTATTTTTGCGGATGAAAAACGAATGACCAAACAAATCAAATCTGCCGTAACAGACGCAGGAGATATGCCCTTCAATCAAGAAACGGGCAAGCGCGAAATGAGCGAAGGTGTAGCGAATTTGTTGCGGATTCTAAAAGCATGCGGCAAAGCGAAAGAGCATGACGAAATCGCAGATTTGTATAATGAAGGCGCATTGCGTTATGGTGATTTGAAAGGTATCGTAGCAGAGGCTTTGGTAGAAATGACCACGCCGTTCCGAGCGCGCAAAGCCGAACTTGTATCCGATAAAAAAGCTATCAAATCGCAAATCAAAGCATCATCCGCCGAAATCAGAAAAACAGCGCAACAAACCCTACGCGAAGTAAAAGAAATAACGGGACTGCTTAATCCGAAGGCTTAGAATGAGTTGTTGAGTTGTTGAGTTGATGAGTTGTTGTGTTGTTGAATTTTATTTTTGCTTCGCAAAAATCTTAACGACAACTCGACAACCCAACAACCCAACAACCCAACAACCCGACAACCCAACAACCCAACAACCCGACAACCCAAAAACTCATCAAACACAACAACACATGAAAATCATCTGTATAGGTCGCAACTACGCGAATCACGCCAAAGAACTCAACAATCCTGTACCTAAGCAACCGCTTGTTTTTATGAAACCGGATACAGCGATGTTGGTCAATCGTAAGCCGTTTTTTTATCCTGAATTTACAGAGAAACTGCATTATGAGGCGGAAGTCGTGCTAAAGGTCTGTAAGAATGGAAAGCATGTAGAGTCAAAATTCGCGCACAAGTATTACGACCAACTGACGATTGGTTTGGATTTGACGGCGCGGGATGTGCAGGCGCGTTGCAAAGAGAAAGGACATCCCTGGGAAATTGCGAAGGGCTTTGATGGTTCGGCGGTCTTGGGAGAGTTTATTTCAATGGCTGATTTTCAGGCAGATAACATTGATTTTCACCTAAATAAAAATGGCGAAACCGTTCAGAAAGGCAATACCAAAGATTTGATTTTTTCCTTTGATTATTTGATAAGTTATGTATCCAAATATTTCCGTTTGCATATCGGAGATTTGATTTTTACAGGTACGCCGGAGGGGGTTGGTCCTTTACAAGTTGGGGATGAATTGGAGGGTTTTATTAGTGAGAAAAAGTTATTAGAATGTCGTATTAAATGAGAATCATCACCATTGAAATCATTTAAGCATTACATCATTTAAGCATTGAAATCATTGCATCACTCAAGCATTGTAGCATTTAAGCATTGCAATCATTGTAGCATTACATCAAAGAGGAATATTTCCGTGTTTCTTTTTCGGCATATTTACCACCTTATTTTCGAGCATTTCAAAAGCCTTTATCAATTTCATTCGCGTATCTTTCGGGTCAATGACTTCATCAATAAAACCGCGTTGTACTGCCCTGTACGGATTGGCAAATTTAGCGGCGTACTCGCTTTCTTTTTCCGCCAATTTTGCGGCAGGGTCTTTTGCGGCGGCGATTTCTTTACGGAAAATAATTTCACTTGCCCCCTTCGCGCCCATAACTGCGATTTCGGCTGAGGGCCAGGCATAATTCAAGTCGGCATGTATGTGTTTTGAGTTCATCACATCGTATGCACCGCCGTATGCTTTGCGGGTGATGACGGTTACACGCGGCACAGTTGCCTCGCTAAATGCGTAGAGCAATTTCGCGCCATTGACGATGATGCCGCGCCACTCTTGGTCTGTTCCCGGCAAAAAGCCCGGCACATCTACGAAGGTCAAAATCGGAATATTGAAGCAATCGCAAAAACGCACAAAACGCGCCCCTTTACGCGAACTTTCCACATCCAAGACACCCGCCAAATAAGCAGGTTGATTTGCCACAATACCGATGCTGCGCCCTGCGATTCGACAAAAACCCACTACAATATTTTGTGCATAATCCGGGTGAATTTCAAGAAAAGAATCTGCATCTGCCACACCTTCAATCACCTCGCGCATATCATAAGGTTGGTTGGCATTTTCGGGGATAATCTCCGTTAATTTCGGACGGCTTTCATCACTTGTTTCGTAGGCGAGGCGAGGTGCTTCCTCTTCACAATTTTGCGGAATATAACTCAGCAGATTTTTAATTTTTTGAATACAATTCACATCATTTGCAGCCGTCAGATGCGTTACGCCCGACTTGGTGGAATGTGCCGATGCACCGCCCAATTCTTCTGCCGTCACTTGCTCGTTGGTCACAGTTTTTACCACATTCGGACCGGTCACAAACATATATGATGTATTTTCCACCATAATCGTGAAATCCGTCATTGCCGGAGAATACACCGCCCCGCCCGCGCAAGGTCCCATAATTGCCGAAATCTGTGGGACGACACCCGACGACACCACATTTCGATAAAAAATATCTGCATAACCTCCCAAGGATTTCACCCCTTCCTGAATCCGCGCACCGCCCGAATCATTCAAACCAATAACAGGTGCGCCGTTTTGCAATGCCAAGTCCATGATTTTGCAGATTTTCTCGGCATGTGTCTCCGATAAAGCCCCGCCAAAGACCGTAAAATCCTGTGCAAATACATAAACCAAACGCCCGTTAATCGTACCGTAGCCCGTCACCACGCCATCGCCGGGAAATTGCTGGTCAGCCATCCCAAAATCCGTTGTGCGGTGCGTCACCAACATGCCCATTTCTTCAAACGAACCCTCGTCCATCAAAAAGTGCAGCCGTTCTCTTGCCGTCAGTTTACCTTTTTTGTGCTGCTTTTCGATACGCAGCTCTCCACCGCCCAACTTGGCTTCAGCGATTTTATTTTCGAGTAATTGTAATTTATCTTTCATGTGATAATAAATTATTTCAATGAGTGAATGAGTGAATTTTGAATGAATGAATAAATGTGTTGGTATTCATTCATTCGCATTGTAGCATTTCATCATTTAAACATTGTCTTCACAAAAGTCCGTTTTTTTTTCTTATTTTTAAAATAAAAGGAAATTAAGTGCAAGTACAAATTCAAGTGTCAAGTTCAAGTCTAATAATTAATTCATTTTTTTATGTGAATATTGTCTTTAATTTATATGTATAAAATTCAATAAAAAACCTTATTTAATTATCATAAACAAAAAACACATACTATTCACGTTAATTTTGTTTTTAAATTAATAATAAAAATTGTCGTACAGGAACATATTTGAATTTGTTTTTTGGAATTTTCAACTTGTCTATATAACTTGCCACATGATGACTTACTTAACATATCTATTGCTACCTCTCATCTTACTAACGAGTTGTATGGACACTGATAATCCGTCTGACAACGAAACACCTGACAACGAAATGGAAACTAACTTAGCCAAAATCACCGAAGTTGCTGTATCGGGCAGTTCCGGCAATTATACCTTCAATGTAACGATAGAAAGCCCCGACACCGGTTGCGACCAATATGCCGATTGGTGGGAAGTTTTTACGCCCAATGGCGAATTACTTTATCGCAGGATACTCCTACACTCGCATGTTGATGAACAACCCTTTACGCGAAGTGGCGGACCTGTACCAATTACAGAAAATACAGAGGTCATCGTCAGGGCGCATATGAATAATCTGAGCTACGGTACGCAGGTTTTTAGAGGTACGGTAAGTGCTGGTTTTGGAGTGGATAGCCTGAGTACTGATTTTGCCATTCAGCTTGAAACAACTAATCCCTTGCCAACGGGTTGTGCTTTTTGAAGAGATAAGGAAGCGGCTGATTGGCTGGATGAGAACTCCGTAATGACTGCTTTAGCTGTCAAGTTAGTTGTTATTATAATTTGTAATAATTTCAAGAACAATAACTTATAAATATATTTTCATATTACTTGACAGCTAAACAGGCTGACCGCGAATACCGTACAGGCGAATTTATTCGCCACGTAAATAATAAATTTAATTTGTAAAATATTTACTTACAATTTATTACAAATAACAATTACACTGCACTTGGCGATTGAAATCG
>CALCMV010000458.1 GCA_937967535.1 uncultured Saprospiraceae bacterium | reverse complement strand
TATTTATTTGAAAAAGATAAAATTTCGCCTAATACCTGCCTTGCATTTTTAAAATCTAACGATACCCCACAAGTTATCGAGCAGTTTACTCGTCGGACATTTCCAAATGTCAGACGAGATATTTTTCTGTTTTTCTTTCTTAGCCTAATTTCTCACTTATACTGCGAACGGCATAAATTTCGGAAAACTGTAATGACTGCTTTAGCTGTCAAGTAAAATAAAAATAAATTTATAAAATATTGATTTTAAATTTTTTATAAATAAAAACAATAATGCACTTGACAGCTAAAGCAGTCATTACGGGTTCATTCGAAAAACTGATATTTTCCGAAATTTACCCCGTTCACAGTATACCTAATGTCCAAAATTCAGTTAGCTAATCTCAACTTAAAATTATACGTCTAATTATTCGGTTTATTCCTTGTGTCTTATTTACTTTGCATACACAATATCTTTGTCAAATGATGGACTACGAACTACGAACTACGAACCACAAATCACGGACTATAAACAGCATATTTTTGTGTTTTTTGATAAATACAATTATCGTTTGCAGTGCATTTGCCCAACAAGGAAAACCCGAACAACCGGAACATGGACCCGGCGGTTGGGGCGATTATAAGCACGAATCCATTGAGATTATTGGTGAATTTGCGGAGGAAGCTGACGGCTATTGGATGTATTTGCCGGCTTCGCCTGTGCCGGATAGTGCTGATGTGGTGGTGTTTATTCATGGGTTTGGGGCGCACAATCCGGTGGCTTACGGGGCTTGGATTCGGCATTTGGTGAACCGGGGAAATATTGTGATTTTTCCGCGTTTTCAAAAAAAATTATTTGTTCCTATTCCTACCAAACAATATGTACCTAATAGTGTGAAGGGCATCAAAGCTGCTTTGAAGTATCTGGAAGAACAGCATACTATCAAACCACGCTTGGAAAATCTAATTTATGCAGGACATTCTTATGGAGCGAAAATTGCCGCCTATTTTGCCGTAAAATATGCTGAACATGGGCTGCCCAAACCCAAAGCACTATATTCGGTGCAGCCTGCCCCGACAGAGTTCAGAGGAGCTAAACTTAAAGATTATAGTGAGATGGATGCGGATATTAAAGTGCTGAATCTAGTGGGTCAGAAAGATAGAATTGCAGGCGATAATCTTGCTTTGCTGATTCACAATACGGCAGGAGCGCGACATAAAAATCTGATATTGAGTGCTTTGGATGAGAGCCGTAAAAAACCGAAATTGGACGTAACACATGCTGCTCCTTGTGCAATGGATTTGGAATTTGAGGCATTTAAGCGCAAGAATTATATTATGAAAGCCATTTATATACGCTCAAAGACAGATGTGGTTGATTATTATTGTTATTGGAAATTATTGGATGCGCTGATGGATTGTTCTTTTTATGGAGAAAATTGTGAATATGCTTTTGGTAATACCGAACAACAAACATTTATGGGACTTTGGAGTGATGGCAATCCGGTAGCACCTATGCGTGTATTTGTTGAGCCTGTTTATCCTAAAAAAAGTGAACGAAAGAATAGAAAAATTGGAAAACCCGCTAAATAGAAGTAACTTAGTGGACATTGGGAAATTCGGAAACCGGGAAATTAGGTAAAACACTCATAATCAAAAACTTATAGTATTTGTAGGCTACCTGTTTAAGTTTGCTTGCAGGATAGTACTCGTCTGACGAAGGTTTTTGTGAAATGTAGTGATTTGTCTCATAAAATATTCGCATTGAATAAAGGGATTCGTCTGACGAGTATTCGCTTTAGGCAAAGTTAAATGGCTAGCCTATTTGTATTTTATTTCAAATTAATTTTATTGCAATTTTTATTTTATTGATAAATAATAAATTATGTCTTCGTTAGCCTAATTTCCCAGTTACCTAATGTCCAAAATCCAATTACGTAAGGGCATGTTTGTAAAAACCCGAATGTGTTCTGCGAAAATATACCAATCACAACACAGCCTATTATGAATAAAAAGAAAATCGTTGTACTCACCGGTGCAGGTATCAGTGCCGAAAGTGGTATCAAAACCTTCCGCGATGCAGACGGGCTGTGGGAAGGGCATGATGTGATGCAGGTAGCTTCACCACAAGGTTTTGCTGCAAATCCTGAACTTGTGCTTGATTTTTATAATCAGCGTTGCGCCCAATTGAATGATGTAAGCCCCAATGCTGCCCACAAAGCACTCGCCGAATTGGAAAGTAAGTATCATGTGACTGTCATCACCCAAAATGTAGACGACCTGCATGAACGGGGCGGCTCCACAAATATTATACACCTACATGGCGAACTCCGCAAGATGCGTAGTACGAAACATCCCGAATTGATATACGATTACAACAAGTCTATCAAATTAGGCGATACTTGTGAACGGGGCGCACAGCTAAGACCACATATTGTATGGTTTGGCGAAGCAGTACCCATGCTCGAAGTAGCTGCTGTTGCGACGATGAGTGCCGATATTTTAATCATTATCGGTACTTCGATGCAGGTGTATCCGGCAGCCGGATTGATTGGTTTTGTCGAACCGCATATCTCCAAATATTTTATTGATCCGCGTCCGGCTATTCATGCTTCAGATTATCCGAACCTCACTATTTTCGCAGAAAAAGCAACAAGCGGTGTGCGACGTGTTGTAGATATTTTGATGGAAGAATAGTTGGAACGGCACTCTGAAGGTAATTATTTTAGTATATACATTCTTAACTCTTGCGCGTTTTTGGCAAAAGATGAGTAAATGAGTAAATTTGAAATGAAATAATGTTTTAATAAATCAATAAACTCAAGCGTAAAAACATTTACTCATCTATTCATTATGCTAGTGGCTTTGCGACCTTAGATATAAGTACTTTAATACTTACGTGCTATTTCTATATGATTGTCCTGTCACAATAATGCAACTTTTTTATTAGATTTATCTACTATCTGATAAGATGCCGATAGTAGATCCCTCCGGGTGACTTTACTTGTTTTTGAGCTATGACCATGGGCATTCCGATTAAAAGCGCAGTTTTAATTTTGTCCTACACGTTTCATCCAAAGAGCGAAAACACGGCATCTACAAAGCAGCGACTCAGGTCGCTGCTTTTCTATTTAGTCCCTAAAACCCAACTAATTATGAATTTTCTCCGTTAAAATATTCATATTCTGACGCAAACTTAGAGCATATTTGGAGCTTATCCATCTAAGTTTACCTAAGAATTATGTTTAAAAAAAATTAATTCGTAAATTATTCATTTATAATTAATTATATTTACTTTGACACTTTTAGAATATTGAACTATTAGCTTAGAGAAATCAATAAAATTTAGTTTTGAACTACTTAAAAAATCAATTATAGTTAAGATTTTTTCACAAGTATGTTCAAAAACAGTTCATAATTATAAAGTGCCAAAGTAGAATTAGTATCTTTGACCCCGTTTTGCACTGATTTATACTTTTTGAGTATGGTGCATAAACTTTAATGACTAAACGATAACTAATGTCGCTTTTAACGAAAAAATCAGAAGAGTTCTTATTTAAATATCTGAACAATGCTTCCCCGACGGGCTTTGAAACTCCCGGACAGAAGATTTGGCTCGATTATATCAAACCCTATATTGATGAATTTGAGGTAGATAACTATGGTACTGTATTCGGTGTGATTAATCCGGGACGGGATTATAAAGTTGTCATTGAGGCACATGCAGACGAGATTTCGTGGTTTGTGAATTATATTGATGATAAAGGCTTTATTAAAGTCATTCGCAATGGAGGGTCTGACCATCAAATTGCTACTTCCAAACACGTTAATATTCACACGAAAAAGGGTATCGTAAAGGGCGTTTTTGGTTGGCCCGCCATACACACTCGTCGTAGCAGTGATAAGGAGAAAACCCCGAATTTAAAAACGATTTTTATTGATATAGGAGCAAATTCTAAAGAGGAAGTACTCGAAGCGGGCATACAAGTCGGCTGTGTTGTAACTTATCCCGACGAGTTGGTATTGCTCAATGACCGCTATTATTGCGGACGTGCTTTGGACAATAAAATGGGCGGATTCTGCATTGCGGAAGTCGCACGACTTATCAAAAAAAATAAAGTCAAATTGCCCTACTCGCTCTACATTATCAATGCAGTGCAAGAAGAAGTCGGGCTGCGCGGCGCACAAATGATTGCTCAACGCATCAAGCCTAACGTTGCTATCGTGACCGATGTGACACATGATACACACACCCCAATGATCACGCCCAGAGAATTTGGCGACATCAAATCAGGCAAAGGACCTACGATTACCTACGCACCCGCCGTACACAATATCCTCCAAGAACTCATCATAGAAGCCGCTAAGAAGAAAAAAATTCCCATCCAACGTGAAGCAGCCTCTCGCTATACCGGTACAGATACTGATGCCTTTGCCTATTCCAATGAAGGTGTACCTTCTGCTCTTATTTCGCTCCCCTTACGCTACATGCACACCACCGTAGAAATGGCACACAAAGAGGACATCGAAAACCTCATCCGCCTCATCTACGAGACACTTCGCAAAGTCAAGAAAAATCATAATTTTAAGTATTTGTGATGAATTGTTGAGTTGACGAGTTGTTGAGTTGTTGAGTTGTTGGGTTGACGAATTGTTGTGTTGTTGAGTTGGCGAATTGTTGTGTTGACGGGTTGTTGGGTTGTTGAATTATACTATTTTAAATAAGCGATGTCGTATAAGAGCGAAGATATTTTGTTGATATTCTTCGTTGAAAATACTTCCCCAACATATCACTATGCTAAAAAAAATCAGCGACCTGATACTATACAGCAATCTGTTTATTGCTTGTTGTGCAGTAGCGATGACTTGGCAAACGCGATTGCTGATAGGGGAAAATTTGGCATGGACACCACTCGTGGGTTTGATATTTTGTGCGACTTTGGTGATATATGCCTTGCATCGTGTAGTCGGTATGTCGAAGGTGAAGGATTTTTTGGATGTAGAGCGTTTTCATGTGATTCAGACCTATCAATCGCATATCCTTTTTTACGCAGCATTAGCAGTGATAGGTGGTATGATTTGTTTTTTTTATTTGAATATCACCGTACAACTCGCGCTCGTCATTCCCGCTTTGCTTTCGGTAGCTTATGTATTGCCATTTTTCGGAAAAAAAAGAGAAAAACGATTGCGCGATGTGCATTTTATCAAAATATTTCTCATCGCTCTTGTATGGGCATATGTAACGGTCTTATTACCTGCAATTGAACTGGATATTTGGCAGGAAAAACGGATATGGCTTATGTTTGCAGAACGCAGTTTTTTTGTATTTTGTATAACACTTCCTTTTGATATTCGTGATTTAAAAGTAGATAAACACAATAATGTCAATACATTACCCGCCAAATTGGGACTTAAAAATACACTCCGGCTTGCTTTCTTGCTAATGATAATTTTTGTCCTTTTGTGTTATATCAATTATGATGACGCAGCTTTTCTTGCCTTATTCATCTCGGCGATTTCTACTTACCTTCTGATTTATTTTTCTCCTAAATTCACACACGATTATTATTTCACAGGATTAATGGATGGGACGATGATTGTGCAGTTTTTGATGTTGTGGTGTTGTGGTATTGCGGCTTCCTAATTGTTTTTTGTTTTGCAAAATTCTCGCTACACACCATGAAGTCACAAAGCCAAACAAGCACAATGTCATGTATTCTTTGCTATGTCACATTGAACTACAAAGTGTAATACATTTAGGGCTGATTATGGTCACTTTACACCTACTGATTTAGTAAGAGCATGTTTAAATTTGCTTGCGGGATAGTACTCGTCTGACGAAGGTTTTTGTGAAATGTAGTGATTTGTCTCATAAAATATTCGCATTGAATAAAGGGATTCGTCTGACGAGTATTCGCTTTTGGCAAAGTTAAATAGCTAGCCTTTAAACATGCTCTAAGAACAAACATCAATCAAAACTTAGATAAAGAGGGTATGCAGGTCTATTATGATAGGTATTCAACAACAGGCTGGCGCGATTTATTCAACAATATCAAAGAACACCGGAGCTAAGGCTCGCGAGTTCTTGCTCAAGGTAGTAGGTCGCAGAAAGGGAGATGTTTTGGATGAAGAACTTATCAGAGAGGTACTTGATAAAATAGATGAGATAAAGAACGAATCTAGAGAACAGGCATTGGAGTACGCCTTTCGTACATTTCACTTTGCCAGAGAAATTAATTTTACAGAAGGCATCACGCATGCGGGTATTGATTTGGGCTATTTGTATTGGTACAAAGGAGATTTTAAAGCCTCATTAGAGTATTTTCATTTAGCATTACAATCCAATAAATTTCTCAAAAACATTAAACATGAAGCCATTATATATAAAGGTATAGGAAATGTTTATCTAAAAATAGGTTTTCTGGAACGGGCATTAAAGCACTATGCCGATTCAATCAATATATACAAAACCTTAGAAAATGAAAATGAGTGTGGTACAATTTATAATAATATGGGAGTTGTACACAAAGAAAAAGGAGATTATGAGAAAGCATTGTCTTATTATTTGAAATCGCTGAACATCAAAAAAAACACTGAAGATTATAAGGCACTTGCTAATGTATATCTCAATATTGGCATCTTGTATGATATACGAAACGACCATGAAAATGCTTTAAAATACTTGAAAAAAATACTCGAAATTCCTCCCGGAAAATTGAATAAAACTATAATGTCCAATATTCAAAATTCTATCGGGCAAACTTATGTAAATTTAAAAGATAATAAAAACGCATTAATACATATACATAAAGGTTTGAATATCAGTAAAAAAATAGATAACAAAGCAGGTATGTCACATTCTTATCAGGAAATTGGGAGAATACTCGAAGCAGGAGGAGAGTTTGGTGCTGCTGCTGTCCATTACGAGCAAGCTCTCAAAAATAGCCGCGACATCGGCTCGCTGCCCAATGAGGCGGATTGTTTATACAGTCTCGGAAAAGTCAATTTCCGAATACAGAATTATGAAGTTGCCGAAAAACAACTCAAAGAAAGTTATCGCATTTGCAAAGAATTAAACACCAAACCCCGGCTCCTTAATGCTTGCCAATTACTCGCCGATTTGTACTACAAAATGGGTAGATTTCGCGAATCATGCGACCACATGAAGTTGTTGTGCGAAATGCAAAAAGAATTATCCAACGAAGAAAAAACAAGAATACTCGCAGAAATGCAAACGCGATTTGAAGTACAACAACGCGATATGACCATCGAAAAACTCAATGTAAAACAAGAAGTATTAATCAAAGCCAACGAAGAGTTAGAACTTTTTGCGGGCAAAGCAGCCCACGACCTCAAAGAACCCCTTCGTATGATGAGCAGCTTTAGCTCACTACTTTCTCGTAAATATAGCGACAAACTCGACGAAAGAGGTGAAGAATTCATCGCTCACATACACGATGGCGCGAAAAGAATGGAAGCCCTCCTGACAGATATGCTCACCTTTGCCAAATCAGGAGCAGACCCCCGCAAATCCATTCCCGTTGATTTGAATGATATTATGCACATCGTAAAAAGCAATTTGAAACTCGCCATAACAGAAAAAAACGCTGATATTCAGGTAGATACACTCCCAACAGTCATGGCGGCAAATGTCTCTATGACCCAACTCTTTCAAAACATCATTGCCAATGCCCTCAAATTTTCAAAACCTGATATTGCACCAAAAATACAGATAAAACTTGTTACATCCGACGACAATTTTCACCAAATATCCATTCAAGACAATGGAATAGGCATCTCAAAAGACCAACACAAAAAAGTATTCATTATTTTCCAACGCCTCCACAAAAGAAGCGATTACGAAGGCTCAGGAATAGGACTTGCCACCTGCAAAAAAATAGTAGAATCTCTTGGCGGAAGAATCTGGATAGACTCCGCCGAAGGTGAAGGAGCAAGTTTTCATTTCTTATTGCCCAAATCCTAAATATATGGCTATCAGTTCATAGTTGCCAGTTCATAGTTCATAGTTTTTTACAATTCATTGAATAACATCCCGATAGCTATACGGGATTGTAAATTACTGATTATCAGAGTCGAGTAAACTTAAACGGGTAGCCTGACAAATACACAGATTATTATCATGCTTTCCGTGGGCTATTCGGAGATATTATCGTTTACCGGATGGCTATCAAATAAATATTAAAATATACTGAATTTCAATACAATCGTCAAGTGTTTTTAAAATGCTTGGCGATTTTTTTTGTATTTAAATAAACAGCTACTGCACATCTTTAATTTTGCCGCAAAGACAAAAGACACAAAGAATTTTCATGCTTATCAGCAATTTATACTTTGTGTCTTCGTGTCTTTGTGGCAGTTTTCAATTTTGAATTACTAAGTACCTAATTACCAAAATCCGTTTATCTCGGCACTACCGAGAATATACCGCTAAAAAGGGAGAACGGAATAATATCCCCGCCATTCGTATCACCGTTCATGTCATAATCACCTGCTTGGTAGACACTGAAAACACCGTTTTGTACTTCCCAAATGACTTTGTCTGCTCCTGTGATGTCATAACTCGGATTGTTGGCTTGGCTGGCATCCATTGCTTGCTCTCCATCGCTATTGTATAGAGCAAATACGCCGGGAGTGACCTCCAATTGACCGACACCAAGCGGATTGTCCGGATTGGGTCCAACGTAGGTATCGGTAAGCGTATAGTCGTAAAAAATACGACCTGCATTGACCGGGACCGATTCGGCTGTCATAGCTCCCATGTGGTTTCTGTGTTCTACAACGATGTACAGTTCTGTTTCGCCTGACAAGTCAATCTCTTGCGGAAATACCACTCGTCCGTCTTCCAATACCACACCCGCAGCCCGGGCTATACGACTATCAGTAGTGATGTCTCTTCTGAAAGATACCAATACCCAATCCACGACTTCTTTTCCGGTAAATTCTAAGATTTGTTCGTATTCTGTGTCTGTCCAGCCTGCGCCTTCTGTACCGGCGTAGTTCCACGGAGCGCGGTTGTAAGGCTGCCCTGCGGGTGTGGGTATGCCAAGTCCTAGAAGCGTTTGTCCGGGTAGTAAATCTCTGAAATTCAAATCAGAACGCATTTCAGAGAGAAAACCGACATTTTCCAAATCAATCAATGCCCCTGATAAAAATACGACGATATTTACAGAAAATGCAGAACGGAAGTCGCGTTCGAGCGTACCGCCATCTATGTCCGGCAGTTCATTGGCAAAAGAGTTATTATTGGTTGGGTCAAATACGTCAAATACTTCGTCGTAGATGCCGTCCAGTCCATCAAAGTCATTATCACCGGGCAGCCCGTCCAGTGGGAGTTCAGGTTCTCCGTCACCGTTAAAATCAAATCCTTCTACGGCATCAGGTTCTTCGTCATTATCCGAATTTAAATCCAGATAATCAGGTATACCGTCATTATCCGTATCTACTGCCATGATATTAAAACCGCCTCTGTTCCCGATATTTTTGTCGAAAGCATCGTTGATACCGTCATTGTCTGTATCTACATTTCCGCCTTCAATCGGTATGAGGAAATTAAAAGTAGCCTGCCCTTCTGTAATATCCACAATACCATCGCCATCCGAATCAATATCAAGCTGATTTGGAATTAAATCATTATCCGAATCCATAGCAATCGTCAATGAGCCGCCAAAAAGGTTCATATCATTATCAAACATACCGTCAATGATACCGTCTTTGTCCATATCCACGCCACTCATTGTACCATTGCCCTGCGGGTCTATGGAAGCGACAAGCACCGGGTCGCCTATACTTTCGCTCAAATCAGAAAGTCCGTCATTGTCGCTATCCAAATCAATGCGGTCAATAACTCCATCGCCATCCAAATCCGGGCTTTGGAGGGCAATACCGCCGTCATTAGGACCTGCTATATTATTATCGTCAGTATCTACCAAATCAGCATAACCGTCACCGTCGCTATCAAGAATAATATCCAATTGACCGTCTCCGTTTGTATCTCTTCCTCCTGCTTCTGCGAGGTCAGAAAGACCGTCATTATCGCTGTCCAAATCAAGTACATCCAGGCTTCCGTCATTATCTGTATCCGGGTTTGGAAGGGCTGTACCGCCATCATTCGGTCCCGGAATATTGTTGTTATCTGTATCTACCATGTCGGCGTAGCCGTCTCCGTCTGTATCGGTGCTATTGTCAATACCACCATCTCCATCGGCATCCATACCGCCTGCTTCTACAATATCTGCCACACCGTCGTTGTCGCTGTCCAAATCAACTGAATCAGCGAAACCGTCTCTATCTGTGTCGGGACTTGGAAGGGCAGTACCGCCATCATTCGGTCCCGGAATATTGTTATTATCTGTATCTACCATGTCGGCGTAGCCGTCTCCGTCTGTATCGGTGCTATTGTCAATACCACCATCTCCATCGGCATCCATACCGCCTGCTTCTACAATATCTGCCACACCATCGTTGTCGCTGTCCAAGTCAACTGAATCAGCGAAACCGTCTCTATCTGTATCGGGACTTGAAAGGGCAGTACCGCCATCATTCGGTCCTTCAATCTCATTATTGTCGGTATCTACCATATTTGCCAAACCATCCCTATCATCATCAATGATTAAATCCAACTGACCGTCACCATTCGCATCTTGTCCGCCCCCTTCTTTGAGGTCAGATACACCATCATTATCACTATCCAAATCAATTGAATTTATAAGTCCGTCTCCGTCCGAATCAGGATTTGGAAGGGCAGTACCGCCATCATTCGGACCATCAATGTTATTATTGTCCGTATCTACCATATCAGCGTAGCCGTCTTCGTCTGTATCGGTGCTATTGTCAATAAGCCCGTCGCCATTGGCATCTATGCCGCCTGCTTCTACAATATCCGCGACACCATCGCTATCGCTGTCCAAATCAATTGAATTGGGCAAGCCATCGAGGTCATCGTCGTTATGTGGCAGAGGCGTACCCGTTCCGTCATTCAATTCGGGCGTAGTGTCATCATCGGTATCGTAAATATCTGTCCATCCATCTCCGTCAGCATCTACAAAATCATCTACCAGCCCGTCGCCATTGGCATCTATACCGCCTGCTTCTATGATGTCTGCCACACCATCATTATCACTATCCAAATCAAATATATCTGCAATCCCATCGAGGTCTTTATCAAATCTGTCATTAATACCATCACTGTTAATATCTGCAAAGCCGGGAAAGTCAGGGTCTTCGTAATTGGGGATACCGTCATCGTCCATATCCATACTTGGGTCTATGCCATTTCCTTCCTGAATATTGGAAATGCCATCATCGTCCAAATCATTATCAATTATTGACATCACACAAGTAATCAATTCAAAAGCTGCACCCCCCACATCAAGTGAAGCACAAACAGAGCCACCGCCTTGTAGTAGTAAATTGTTGAGTTCAAAGCCTGTCGTCAAAGTGGATAAATCCAAAGTAGCAGGGTCAAATACTAATGTGTGAATAGTATAAATTCCATTTTCACTAACTGTAAATTGCGGAAGGATATTTGTAGCCTCAATCATTAAATCCGTACCCGATGTCAAGACATAAATCAACTGATACCCCATTGGTACGATAGCAGTTCCGTCAGGAATCCCAAGTAATGGAATATCGCCAAGATTAGAACATATGGGTGCAGTAATATCCGGCGCAATTTGTCCGGCATTAGGATTGGCTATAAAAAAACCTGCCCCCGTTACATCTAGTCCACCACAGATTTCGCCACCGCCTTGTATGAGTAATGCGTTCACATCAACTCCGGTAGTTGTACCCAAAACAATATCATCCAAATTCAGTGTATTTGGGTCGTGAATTAAGGTGTGAATAGTATATATTCCCGTACCAAATACCATGAACTCCGGCATATCGCTCACTGCTTCTATCACCAAGTCATTGCCTGATGTCAATACATAAACTAAGTCATAAGCTGCGGGAACAATTAGGCTGCCATCCGGTGTAGCAGACAAGGTCATACTACCACTACCCATGAAGCAACGTGAAGGTGATAAGGGTATCAATGCACCCGTATTGAGTACTTCTGCCGTAAAACCCACTCCTGTCAAATCCAATGAAGCACAAATATCTCCACCACCTTGTAGCAGTATATTATTAATTTCCATAGCCCTGGTCAGCCCCAATACGATACTATTCAAATCCAATGTACTTGGGTCGTAGACTAAAGAATGTATCGCGTATTCGCCTGATTCGGAAATGGCAAATGAGGGAGCTATTCCGGTATCTACAATCACCAAATCATCACCCTGCGTCAAAACAAATAAGACCTCAAAGCCACTTGGAATATTTGCATCGCCATTCGGAAATGCAGATACTTCGCTATTATCTGTGATGCACCGGGTATCATCACCATTTAATGTGAGTGTTCCGGCATTGGCATCGCAAGTTGTTGAGCATCCTTCGGCACATACGCCTGTAAAGAAGCCAAATTCTTCACCAATAAAAATATTAGAATAAGTAGGATTGTCGGGTGCCATTGGTCCGCTACCATATACGATAAATATTTTATCAATACATTCGTCAAACTCTACTAATACGCTTTCTTCTTGATTGGAAGTAGCAGAATTGGTCGTGGCTGTCGCACAGCCGATGCCGCTTGCCATTTGGCTAATCGCCACATTTCCATCAAATGAAGTGATAATAGGAGATATAATCGTCGGGTCACTACCCAATCTACCATATACACAGACCTGCTCTTGCTGATTGGATGTACCCGATGATTTCTTATCTAAATCACGAATTTTAAATAGCACTCTGTTAGAAACCTCAGAAAGCGTGTAGCAAGCCGTTACTGCGTCTTGATTGCTTTGCGGATTGATGCCAATTTTGATACCTTCGTCAGATTCTCTGGAGAAAGGACCGTCTTCATCATTGGTTTCCAAAATATCGGCACCATCTATCAGATTAATCGTATAAGTTTGCGAGCCAACCATATAAGTGCCTGTGAGTGCCTCATCCGCCCAATCAACTCCGGAATCCGTAAAATTCAACACATTTTCGGATATACAATTTTCATCACAAATACTACAAACATTCGATGTAAAACCACTTCCTTCTCCAATAGATATTTTGGAAGCAGTCGGGTCGTTGGGTGCCATTGGTCCGCTACCATATGTTATCACTATACGGTCAATACACTCGTCAAATTCGACCAATACACTCTCATCTTGTCCTGATATTGCTGAATTGCTAGTTGCAGTAGCACAACTGCCACTTATCTCAACATTGCCATCCAGCGAAGTAATTGTCGGCATAATCGCTATCGGATTATTGCCCAAAAAACCAAGCACACAGACTTGCTCCTGTTGGTTTGAATTGCCCGATTTTTTGTCCAAATCAACAATTGGGAATGATACACGATTTGCCGTTTCAGACAGCCTGTAAGTAATCGTCAATACGTCGTCTTTATTGTCCGGGTTAATGCGTACTTCTAAGCCTTCATCAGATTCATCGGTACTTCTCAGAATATGGTCAGCATCATCAATAGCAATATCAAAGGTCTGCTGACCTACGGTATAAACACCTGATACATCATTGGCTTGCCATTCAGTTCCGGTATCCGAAAAATTAAGTGTGTAATCCGTATCACAAGCACCTGATTGTGCCGATAATTGCATACTCAAGGCAAATATCATTGCGAGTACGAATAAATAGTTCGTCATTATTTTGCGTGATTTCATCATGTAGGAAGAGTTTGTTTATTGGATACGCTGAAACGAATGATTTTAATAAAAATCACTATATCTCAGCATCACCTTAATTATTTATTAAAAATATTGAAATTGAAATTATTCAAATTAATCAAATCCAAAATTACACTTTGACTCAACGGAAATACTGTACATTTCCGATTTTGACATTCTAAATTGCTCAGAATTGTTGTGAATAAACGAAGCAGCAGAACTAGTGTTGAGGAGACTCTTGTCTTATTGGCTAAAACAATGAACATGCTTTCTTTAATAAGATTCACTTATCAAAGAATCATTTCATTTATCTGGAAATCAAATTATTAATAAATTTAAAGTAAAAATAATAATAATTTCGCAAATATAAAAGTTTTACATAAAATATTTTTTCAGAAAACAAGCTATAATCGTCCAATAATTGATATGACACTAAAATATATTTTTAATGTTATGATTTTTAGTTTTTAAGTAAAATCACGAAAAAAACCAAAACCAAAAATCAAAAATCGTTCAATATCTTATCTTTGCACAGATGGAAAATAAAATAACGATTGCTGTGGATGGTTTTGCCTCCTGCGGAAAAAGTACACTTGCCAAAGGAATAGCAAAAGCACTTGATTATGCCTATATTGATACCGGCGCGATGTATCGTGCAGTTACTTTATATTGCATTGAAAATGAGGTAAATATAAATGATGACAATGCCATACAAAGCGCATTGGATGCCATAGACATTCGATTTAAGACCATCGAAGGAAAAAATACAGCGTTTTTGAATGGTAAAAATGTAGAAGAAGATATTCGAAAAATGTTTGTCAGTAATCGGGTAAGTGAAGTAGCCGCCGTCTCGCTTGTGCGTCGCGCAATGGTGCGCCAACAGCAGGAAATGGGCAAAGAAAAAGGCGTGATACTTGATGGGCGTGACATCGGCACAGTGGTCTTTCCCGATGCAGAATTGAAATTATTTATGACGGCAAATATCGAAGTGCGTACCCAACGTCGCCTTCTGGAATTGCAAAACAAAGGGCAAAGCATCACCCCCGAAATCATCGCCAAAAACCTCCAACACCGCGACCATATTGATTCTACCCGTGCCGACAGCCCCCTCAAACAAGCTGATGATGCTATCGTAATTGACAATTCAAATCTTACTGAAAATGAGCAACTTACGATGTGCCTCGCGCTTGTGAAAATACGAATAAATTCGTAGAAGTCAGAGAAGAAAAATCTGACTTCTGACCTCTTTTTACAAAGCTGCTTCGATGCGTTCAATCATTGCCTCGCTCTTAGAATAGCCATTTGTAATCATTGTCAATTTATCATTATGCCTCAAAATCAAGGTCGGAAAACCACGCACGCCCCATTCAGCCGATTGCTCAAAATCGCGCCGCGTGAGTGCCTTCATCTCATCGGATGCAAATAGCTCCTCAAATTTCGCTACATCAATGCCCAATTCCTTCAAAATATCGTGATAACTCTCCGCCAAGTGCATATTTTTATTGTGCAAATAAAATGCTTTTTGTGTCGCTTTGAAAAATGCAAAAGCCTGTTTGGGCGCGAGTTGGCGCACGACCACATTGGCTCGGCAAGGCGGTTCGGTATCGTAAGTAATCGTCTCGCTATCCAAAATTTCATACTTAAATTGCTGTCCGCTTGCCTTATTCACATCTTCCCAATGATGCGCCAAAAAACTTTTTAACTCACTCATTTTCTGTGTATTATACGGGCGCAAGCCTCCCATCACCAGTTCAAAACCAAGCCGACCGTCAAATTTTTCTTTCACTTCGGCAAGTTCGTTGGTAACGCCGTAGCACCACGAACACATCGGGTCGCCGATATAAATAAGTGTAGATTCAGGCGATTTCATAGGCAATGTTTTGGTGCCGCAATTGGTAAGTACACCAAGCAGCAATATGATGGAAATACGAAATATCATTTTTGTCGATTTCAATTTCCATTGTAAGCACAATGCCTTGTCTCTGCAATGGAAATATAATTTTGGTTCTTTGAAAATTTTTGCAAAAAAAGAAAAATTAACTTTTAATTAAAAAAAATAATAAAGTTTAAACATTTGGATGTCAATGCAAAACCTATAAGGTTTCCAAAAACCTTATAGGTTTGGGCGCAGGGAAGGAATCCTTTTTGCAAAAATTGTCAAAGAAACATAATTTTTTAATTCAATATGTTTCATTGGACTCCAATATGATAAAAATCAGATAGATTTCAAATGCACTGCCACTCCTCCACCCGATTTCAATAAAATATCAAGCCTATCTGTTTTCGTCACAGCTTGTTTTTTTACCTGATAATCTTCCGCATGACGGTTTGCATTCACGCCATCCGCAAAAATAGTGGCTTCATAATTTCCCGTCCCCAAAAAAGAAAGGTCGAGTTGAATCTTGCGTTCCGACCAATCGGTCAGTGCGCCAATGTACCAATCCTCCCCTTTTCTACGGGCGATGGCAACATACTCCCCGATTTTGCCCTCAAGTGCCTGCGTATCGTCCCAAGTCGTCGGTACATCGGTGAGGAAATCGAGAATGTCGGGATATTTTTCGTAAGCCGTCGGTGCATCGCACAACATCTGCATGGGCGCGTAGTACACAATATACATAGCCAATTGGTGGCAGCGTGTACCATGACTCATCGGATTGCTGAAATTAGTCTGAAAATTACCTTTCGTAGAGTTGCGTAGTGAGCCGGGCGTGTAGTCCATCGGTCCGGCGAGCATACGGGTATATACGAGGTCAACATTGTGCGCGGGCGTTTCTTCCACATCAAATTTATTATATTCGTTACCTCTAACGCCCTCATAATTAATGATATTTGGATAAGTGCGGTGCATTCCTGTCGGCTTGCTGCATCCGTGATAATTGACCAGCAATTTTCTTTTAGCACATTCGGCAGCGAGTTTTTCTTGAAAATAAATTGCCACTTGGTCGTCGCGGTCAATGAAATCTACCTTGATACCCGCCACGCCCCATTCCACGAATTGGTCGAGTGCCATTTCCATCTGACGGTCAATCACATGCCACACACACCACAGCACTATCTCCACACCACGTTCCTTTGCATAAGCAATCAAAGCCGGCAAATCTATCGCCGGATTGGGCAACAATAAATCCATTTGTGAAGACCAACCATCGTCCAAAATGACGTATTCTAATTTATTTTTTTCAGCAAAATCAATATAATACTCATAAGTCCGATTATTGATGCCCGTCTCAAAATCTACACCCGTCAAGTTCCAATCATTGAACCAATCCCAAGCAACTTTTCCGGGTCGTATCCAATCCGTTTTAATCGCCGTTGGACGAGAAAGTTTATACACCAAGTCATTGTCTGCCAGTTGTTTATCTTCCTTCGCAATCACCATTACGCGCCATGGAAAATCACGCTTGCCTTCCGTTTCAGCAAGATAATCCGCCCTTTCTGTCACCCGTAAATTGAACATGCCGATGCCATCGCGTTGAGTTTTGGTCGGGTATTTTGGGAAAAGTCCGCTCAATTCGGGGCGGTTGTTGGTCTTAAATTTTTTGAGGTACATACCCGGATAGTCCAATAAATCGGCTTCGGTAATCACCAATTTCACATCGCCCTGATTGACCAATAAAGGCAGACTGACAAATTCTTCCTCTATAACTTCGGTTATCTTGTACTTGGTGTATAATTTTTCGTAAGAAGTCTGAAAATCGCCCACAACATGCGCGAAAAGGTCGGCATCTTTCGCAAAATTATACACCACTTCTTCCTTCCTTATTTTTATTTTTTCGGAAAAATTGCTTTGAAAACGATACGCCACACCATCATCATACACCCGGAAAATGACGCTGTAATCGCCTGTCATTTCCAATGTCAATTCATTGTATTGTTCTACAATTTCACTGCGAATGCCCCACACCGTTTGAATAATATCATCAACAGATAATTCTCTGTAAGACTTGATTTTCGGTGAATCACCAAGTATTATTCCATCTCCCAATATCATAGATAAGGGCGAAAATCGTAATATATTTTCTCTTTTATAATCGACCGAATACGATAGTTTATCCGTCAATCGTATGTCGATTTTGATGGCTTTATCAGGTGAGGATACAACGAAATGACGGGTATCATTTTTCATTAAAAAAATTAAATTATATTTGAACGACAATAAAAGAATTATTCACTAAATAATGCTCACATAACAATAAAAAAATGTAAAAAATTATCAATGACTCTTACGCAAAACGCTTGATTTGGATGTTCGGCTGTGTTTTTCAATAAAATAGTCCACAGTTTATCAGTCGGCAGTTCACAATCCAAGGTAAAACAAACTCGCGTTCAACTGCGGACTGCCCTAGGATTCGGACGAATGAATTATTATATTTCAGGTCGAATAATATATCCATAAAAATAATCTGTCGGAAATAATTTGTAGGCATCCTGCGTATGTGCATACCAACTGTTATCTCCACCAATTCCCATTTGTTTATAATCAATATTCAGGTAAGTTTCGGGACCTTGGGGAACATCGCTGCTGTGCCGATTTTGTTTTTTTGTCCCTTCATCTACATCATCAATCGTGTGGTGTAATGCGCTGAAACACAAAGGTTCCACACCTTCAATGAAGACAGCCCGCCCGTTCTCATTTTCCAATCGAATCCATCGCGTATCTGTCCGATAGCCATTCTCTTGCGGACGAATATAGGGGTAGTGCATCTCCGCAACACTGCGTTCATACATGCCGATAAAGGCTGCTGTTTTGCGGTCTTCATAATTTTCAAAAGGTCCGCGTCCGTACCATTTTATTTGATTGAAACCTTCGGTCAGCGCAAATTTATTGCCGATGCGCGGAATGTAAGGGAGGTTTTTATTGAAATTTAAAATGGTATTTGTCACCAATAATGCGCCATCTGTGCCGAGTGTGTATCGCATTTCCCAATTCACGCCCTTTGCCGGAAAACTATATCGCGCTGCCACCGTAGGGACAGGGCATGCCCTGTCCCTACGAGCATATTCCCTGATATTTTTTTCATTTAATGAGAATAAATCTAAGGTGCGTGATGCACTTGATTCTTTCCAAATTTCCAATTTCGTAGGCATTTCATTTCCAAAATCATTATCCGTAGGCGCACGCCAGAAATTTGGACTGATGGGTTCGTACAAAAATTCGAGCTCATTGACGATATAATTGGTCAGCAAGCCTGTTTTTTCATCAAAAATAAATGAGCAATTTTCATTCGCAATTTCCAACATATTTTTTTTTCGGGAAATGCTAAACGGACGCGAATTATCGGGTATAAAAATTTTTGGCAGTCCTTTTTGAATGATAAACTGTTCGGCTGCTAAGATGTGTCCTTTTTCGAGTAAAGTTTGCTTTTTTGTCGTTTTCGCTTTTAATGTCAATATGTACTCATCGCCTGTTGTAAAATTATTTTCATAATCAAAAAATAATAATTCAGATGCTTTCGGTGGAATGGCTTTTAGCGGCTTTTCTCCCTCTGCAATCACATCTCCGTTTTTCGTCAAATGAAATTGAAGCACCACATTATTCAAGGAAATAAAATCGTACAAATTCGTCACTTTCACGCGACCTTCTTTGAGGTTTTCAGCTTCAAATCGAATGTATTGATACACCTTTTTTACTTCGTGTAAATGTGGATTTGGCTTGCGGTCGGGCGAAACTAAACCATTGATACAGAAGTTACTATCATGTTGTAAATGCGCTGCGCCAAAATCGCCGCCGTAGGCAAAATAGGGCTTCCCCTTCTCATTTTTCGCCAAAATTCCTTGGTCTACCCAATCCCAAATATAGCCGCCCTGCAATGCCGGATACGCTCCAATTACTTCCCAATAATCCTGCAAATTGCCCACCGAATTGCCCATTGCATGTGCATATTCACACATAATCATGGGCTTGGTCGGATTGGATGCAGCGTGGCGTTTGAGTAGCGGAATCGGAGGGTACATCGGCGCATAAATATCGGTATTTTCGTGTGCATGGGCTTGTTCGTATTGGACGGGGCGGCTTGGGTCTTTTGCCTTTAGCCACTCGTAGGCTGCCCAAAAATTTTCGCCATTACCCGCTTCATTTCCCAAAGACCACGTAATGATGCAAGCGTAGTTTTTGTCGCGCTCGTACATGCGTTCTACGCGGTCAAGGTGTTGGGCTTTCCATTCGGGTAGGTAGGCAGGATGTACCGATTGGTCAATCTCATCTTGGTGTTCTGCACCCATGCCATGCGTTTCGATATTTGCCTCATCAATCACATAAAAACCCAATCTATCTGCCAAGCGATAAAAGGCAGGCGGCTGCGGATAATGACTGCATCGGATGGCATTGATATTATAGGCTTTCATCAGTTGCATATCTTCCAATATACGTTCTTCACTGACAAAGTGACCACTAAGAGGCTCGTGTTCGTGCAGATTCACGCCTTTGAACGTAACTGCTACACCATTGATGAGTAATTGTGCGTTTTTGATTTCGACAGAACGAAAACCTACATCGAGCGAAGTAGCTTCTAATTCCTTGTCTTCATTATCTGTGAGGCTGATGAGTAATTGGTAGAGATTGGGGGTTTCGGCTGTCCATTTTTTTACTTGTGGAATATTCGTACAGGCGACTTGAGTCGCCATGTTTGGTACAAATTCATCTTTGACATGGCGACTAAAGTCGCCTGTACGGTTTTCTTGAAAAATAATTTTTTCGCCGTCTAATAATTGTATGTTTAATTGGTAATTATCAAGAATCTTCGCGGTCGTATTGCGTATTTTTATGGTCAATTTAAATAAACCATCCTGATAATTATTCCTTAATTCAGATTGAACATGAATATCATCAATCGCCACATTATCAGTAGAATAGACATATACTTCTCTATCCATTCCGCTTAATCGCCAAAAGTCTTGGTCTTCGATATAGCTCGCATCTGACCAACGATAGATAGCGACCGCAATTTTATTTTTACCAACATTTACATAATCATTAATATTGAATTGTGCGGGTGTTTTGCTGCCTTGACTGTAACCAACCTCTTTGCCATTTATCCATAAATACATCGCACTCCGCACCGCACCAAAATAGATAAATATGTCTTTCCCCAACCAATCTTTTGGCATCTCAAATTCTTTTACATAACTACCAACAGGATTATAATTATGTGGTATGTGTGGTGGGTTTTTCGGAAAAACATATTTTACATTGGTATAAATCGGTAAGCCATGCCCTTGTAATTCCCAATTGCCGGGAACATTGATGTCATCCCAAGTAGAAGTGTCGTAATTTTTTTTGTGAAAATCGCTATGACGGTCAGCAGGTTTTTTCACCCAATTAAATTTCCATTTTCCATGCAAAGAAATATAATTTGGATTGTTGGTGTTATCTTCTGAAATGGCTTTTTCCGAATTTGTATAACGAATGAAGTGGGCTTTGGGTGCTTCGCGGTTGATGTTGAATATTTCGGGGTTTTCCCATTCGGGTGTCTGCTTTTTTTTGTGAAAAAATAACATGAACAGAAGATCTAATGACTATTTTAAAGAGTGGACGAGAACTCCGTAATGACTGCTTTAGCTGTCAAATGAGGTCGTGAAAAAAAATCACATCTTGCTGTTTTTAAGTTAATTATAAATTAAAACAAAAACCATTAATAGTCAAAGTAGTCCTTACAGTTTACTTTAGCCGCCTTTTCTGGAGATTTCATCTCGAATCAATGCGGCAAATTCGTAATTTTCTTCTTGGAGGGCATTTTCAAGTCGGGATTTAAGTTCTTCCACATCAAGTTGAGAAAGGGAAGGTTCTTTGCGTCCGCTACGGACTTCAACTCTGCCGTCTTCTTCTTCGATTTCGGGCGTTTCGAGTACGACTCCGGCGGCTTCGAGGATAAATTCGTAAGAGTAAATCGGACAACCCACACGCACCGCAAGTGCAAGGGCATCGGATGTACGGGAGTCAATTTCGACCACTTCGCCATTTTGGGTGCAGACGAGGCGGGCATAAAAAATACCGTCAAGCAAGTTGCTGATAATGACTTCCTGAAGTTCGATTCCAAAGGTTTCGAGGGTGCTACACATGAGGTCGTGCGTAAGAGGACGCGGCGGACTCATGCGCTCCATTGCTACGGCTATCGCCTGTGCTTCAAAGCCTCCAATTACGATGGGCAAACGACGTACCCCTTCTGTTTCGCCCAAAACCAGCGCGTAATTCGATGATTGTGTAGCGGTGTGCGAGATAGCAACTATTTCGAGTTCGATTTTTTTCATATCAAAGAAGGTCAGTCACAGACCAATCCGACAAAATTAGCGATTTTAAACGGGAAAAAAAAGTTTTGTAGGGTTGGAGAGTTGATGAATTATCGGGTTGATGTGTTGTGTGCATCTTAATGAATCGGAACTTAGCCTGAACACACCTGTTGCGCGAAACAGATGCTCCGAAACCGTACATACATCAACACATCAACTCAATAACTCGTCGTCATCAACTCGCTTTAAATTTCTTAATTGCTTCATTGAGTCGCGGAACCACCTCAAACAAATCACCAACAATACCATAATCGGCAGCTTTGAAGAAGGGAGCTTCCGGGTCTTTATTGATAACAACGATGGTCTTACTTTGGTTGACACCTGCCAAGTGCTGAATCGCACCGGAGATACCAATGGCAATGTAGAGATTCGGACGAATGGCTACCCCGGTCTGACCAACATGCTCGTGGTGAGGACGCCATCCCACATCTGCTACGGGACGTGAGCAAGCGGTAGTGGCACCAAGATGCTCTGCCAATTCTTCAATAATCCCCCAGTTGCCCGGGTCTTTTACGCCACGTCCGGCAGAAACGACGAGTTCGGCTTCCGGCAGTGGTACTGTACCTTTTACGGTATTGACTTCCTTAATACGCACGCGACTCGCAGGTACATCTACGCCTGCGGCTTCGACGGCTACATCGCTGCCTACTACTTCGGGCGGGAAGGTATTTCCTGCGATAGAGATTACTTTTTTGTCGGAACTGATGTTGTAGTCCACGATGGCTTTGCCGGAAAATACATTCTTTTTGACCACAAAACCTGCGGCTGTATCAGGCAAAGATTTGACACCACTCACCGCACCTGCATCCAAACGGACAGCGACTCTTCCCAAGAGCGATTTGCCCGTAGAATCATCGGCTATAACAATGATAGTTGCTCCAACTTTCTGCGCCACATCCGCTATAATAGCAGCGTATACGCCACTGTCAAAGCTGTCTGCTCCGGCTGCGTTGAGGACTTTGCTTGCGCCATATTGACCGAGTACGCCTGCGTTGTCTACATTTCCGATAGTGAGCGCGAGGACTTCTGTGCCAATTATTTGCGCTGCTTTATATCCGTAAGTGACAGCTTCGAAGGCAGATTTTTTGAGTTGACCTTCCGGGCTGCTTGTATATACTAAAACCATTTTGATTTTCGATTTTTGATTTAGTGATTTTTGATTGACTGACAGATTTTCGATTTTTAATTTTCGATTTTTGATTTATAAAATTTTGCAAGGCAAAATTCAATCAAAAATCAAAAATCCCTAAATCAAAAATCAAATGACTTTGGCTTCGCTGTGGAGGAGTTCGACCAATTTGTCCATATCCTCTGCGTCAATGTAGTGACAATCTTTTTTCGCAGGAGGAAGGGCGTAAGATGCAACCGAAACCTTTTCTGTTACATCTACCGGAGGTACGACATTTAATGGCTTGCGTTTTGCCATCATGATGCCCCGCATGTTGGGGATTCGTTGTTCGGCGAGTCCTTTGGCGGCACTAAGTGCAAATGGTGTATCTACTTCAAGCACTTCTTGTCCACCTTCAATATCGCGTGAGATGGTGGCTGTATTTGCGGCAAGTTCCATTTTGGTAGCATAGGAAATGAATGGTATATCTAGCATTTCGGCGACCATAGCACCAATTTGTGCGCCATTATAATCAATCGTTTCTTTGCCAAAAAATATGATGTCGTAAGCTCCTGCTTTGCTTTGTTCGGCAATTTGCTTGGCTACGTAGTAGGCACTGCAATTTTCGGGCGCATCTACACGAATGGCATCATCTGCCCCGATAGCAAGTCCTTTTCGGATAACAGTGTCGTTGGCAGCAGGTCCTACATTAATCGTAGTAACTGTACCGCCTAGGGCTTCTTTGAGTTCTAAGGCACGCACAAGAGCGTACCATTCGTCGTAGGGATTCATAATGTATTGAACGCCCTGTGTGTTGAACTCTGTATCGTTGTTGGCAAAAGAGATTTTGGTGGTGGTGTCCGGTGTTTTGCTGACACAGACCAATAATTTCATAATTTTTTATTTGGAAAATAGTTGATGTTTTTAGTTCATAGTTCATAGTTTTTTCGCGTAGAAAAAGTTTAAACATTCTATGAAATAATAAACTTACTCGCGTTGAACTATCAGCTATCAACTATGAACTATGAACTTGCAACTATACAATTAACTTACAAAAGTTTCAATATTTTTTGAAAATTTGGCTGCAAAGGTAACAAAAGGTAGGAAATAATGTTTGATTTTAGAGAGGAGATTTGATAAAATTAAGAGAATTTGTTGAGTAGGAAGAAAAATTTACACTTTTCTGTTAAAAGTATCAATAAATATCCTTAAGTTTGTGCATTAATAAACACGCACTCTACGGAAATCATTATCTCCACACTCATCCTATTCACAACCAACCCGAACATTTAAATTAAACTTATTATTATTTATCTCACAATAATAATATAGCACCTTAACTATCAATATCTTCACTAAATTTTGAATATTCAACTTGTTGATTTTTTTTAATAAAAAAACAAAGTGAATTTTAAATTTGTTATCATTCAAAATTTAGCAAAAATATTGAGCCTTTTGTTGTTCTTTAAATTCGCATAAGGTATGCTATATGCAAATGGTAAATAATAAATTTATTGTATCGTGTAGGTGTACCTACATGGTCTTTATACGTCATAATTTAAATACATTGTAAAGTTTCCTTATTTCTTTGAAATGTAAAATCCTGTCATTCGTTGGGACAAGTTATAAAAGTATTTGTAGTGTATGAATTATTTTTATTATTTAATAAATTTAAAATCAGTAAAAAAAATCTATAAAACAGTGTAAATGAAAGTTTTAGTTTTTTTAACTTAGGGTTTTAATGCGCTCCGTGTTTCAATAGCATTAGGTCCGCTACACTACAATTTAATTAAAAGCATGTTAAAAGAAATTAAATAAACAATGTGCTAAAAATCAATGCAAATTCAAAAAAACAAAATCTACATTCCATATGTAGTATTTTCTATTGGAATTTAGATTTTATGATTTGGAATTTGTATCGAATTTCTCATTTCCATTCAAAACTTAAAGTATCGAAAAATGAAAAAATTATTTACTACATTACTACTGATGGTCGCCCTCTGCGTTGTAGTATTCAGTCAGGGGCAATATGATGTTCGCTTCAATCTCAACACCTTAGATTGTGATGGCGAGCAATTTCTGCTCGACCTTGACGTGAGAGCCAGCGACCCGGGTGCTACGTTTACCATTGCAGAGCAAAACTACCGCATCTCATACAATCGTAATGCACTTACTCCCGGCTCTGTCAATATTCAAAGAGAAGGACAAATCAGCGGCTTTATAATTGATAATGGTCAATTGGCAGCTTTATATTCTCCACACAATCTCGGAGGTTCGCAAGATACCATCATTTCTTATAATATCGAACTTTCGGGTGGCGACGGTATACTAGTTGAAGGGGCTTGGGTCAATATTGGTACATTGGCTTTTCAGGTAGCGGATATTGATGCTTGTCTTGATTTGACTTGGCACGACTCAAATATATTCCCCTCTACATTTGTTAGTACCCTCGAAAATGGTTCGCGCGTACCGGTTGAAGAAGGAGCTTATCTTAATGATTTGACTTTCACTTGTTTCGCTGATATATGTAATGAACCTCTTCCTGTAGAATTGACTTCTTTTGATGCTGTCAATGGCGAAAACTGTACCATTGACCTCACATGGAAAACCGCCACAGAAACCAATAATGCTTACTTCAAAATTGAAAAAAGCACTGACGGTATCAACTACGAAACCATCGGTACGGTAGAAGGCAAAGGCAATTCGACTACACCAACCGCCTATAATTTTACAGACCGCACGCCTTCATTGGACAATTACTACCGCTTACAGCAAGTGGATTTGGACGGTACTACGACTACCAGCAGCCAACTTATCATCCGTTCAAATTGCTTTGATGATAGTTCGGTAAATACGATTGATGTATTCCCTAATCCTGTATATGACAAAGGAAATGTCAGATTTTACAACACCAATCTCGGTGATACTCAAGTAGAATTGAATATCGCTGATGCACTAGGCAGAACAGTACATACCGAAATGCTTACTGTGAATGATGGTCCAAATATCCTTCATTTCAATACCAGCCATCTTGTTCCCGGTACTTATTATGTACAATTGAAAGGCAGCGACTGGCTTTCCGTTTCCGAGAAGATTGTAAAAATGGATTAAGTAACGAGTAATTTTGAATGAATGTTCCGATAGCATCGGAATTGAATGAATTAAAATTTGCTTCTTCGTTGAGCAAAAAGATAAAATTGAGCGCATGTCATCAGATGGCATGCGCTTTTTTTGTATTCAATCAATTCTAAATTACAGTGTTACTATCATTCAAAATTCACCCATTCAAAATTCATACTTAAAAAGACCGTCACCAAATACAATTTAAAACGTCTATTGATAGGCAAGCATTTTTCCATTTTGCATAGAAAAGACTTATTTTTGTGCAAATTTTTTGGTATCAAATTTACTATCGAATCCATGCTACAAATTAAATCGTACGACCAATTCGTCAAACGCCATATCGGACCCGACCAAAGCGAATTGACCTCTATGCTAAATACCGTCGGTGCTGGCACATTAGAACAACTCGTAGATGAAACCATACCGCCCAATATCCGCATCAATAGCAATTTGGGAATCCCGGAAGCCCTTAGCGAATATGAATATTTGCGTGAGCTAAAAAAGATTGCCGCCAAAAATAAAGTCTATCGTAGCTACATCGGTTTGGGCTATCACGACACGATTACACCATCGGTCATTCTTCGCAATATTTTCGAGAATCCGGGCTGGTACACGCAATATACGCCTTACCAAGCCGAGATTGCACAGGGACGACTCGAAGCTCTCCTCAATTTCCAGACGATGGTCAGCGACCTCACCGCACTGCCCATCGCCAATGCCTCGCTACTCGACGAAGGCACGGCTGCAGCCGAAGCGATGACCATGTTTTATAATCAGAAAAATAAACGCAATAAAGGCGAAGCGATTCATCGTTTTTTGGTGTCGGATAAAGTACTCCCGCAAACAATAGACGTGCTAAAAACTCGCGCGATACCGCTTGGTATTGAATTGGTTATCGGCGATTGGCGTACTTTTGAATTTGATGAAAAGACCTTCGGTGCTATCCTTCAATACCCCGCAGCCGATGGCGAAGTAGCCGACTACACCGCCTTCGCACAAAAGACCAAAGCGGCAGGTGCTTACCTCACCGTAGCGGCTGATATACTTAGCCTTGCGCTACTCACACCTCCCGGTGAATGGGGCGCAGATGCCGTAGTCGGCACGACCCAACGCTTGGGCGTACCGATGGGTTACGGCGGACCGCACGCCGCATATTTTGCGACCACAGAAGATTTCAAACGCCAGATTCCGGGGCGTATCATCGGCGTTTCTGTCGATTCTAATGACAATCCTGCTCTCCGCATGGCACTCCAAACCCGCGAGCAACACATTCGCCGCGACAAAGCGACTTCCAATATATGCACAGCACAAGCATTGCTCGCGATTATGGCGGGGATGTATGCGGTCTATCACGGTCAGGCAGGTATTCGCGCGATAGCGGAACGCATACACGGACTCACGCGCATACTCACACACGAACTTGATAAACAAGGATTTACCAACGAAAACGAATATTATTTTGATACTGTAAAAATAAAAACCTCACAGGAAGTACGCGATAATATCCAAAAACTCGCACTTCAAAACGGTATCAATTTCCGTTATTTCGGAGAAAATTATATTGGAATTACACTGGATGAAACGGTTTCGATAACTGATTTAAAGGATATTATTGATATTTTTAAAAATTCAGACAGACTTGATTTCGTTCCCTTACCTTTAAATGGTGAGTTAAAACATTATACAAATATTGCAGAAGAATTAGAGGTAAAAATCCCCGCGAATGTTCAACGTCAATCTGAATATCTCACCCACCCAATTTTCAATAACCATCATTCCGAAACAAAAATGATGCGCTATATTAAGTCTTTAGAAAACAAAGATTTATCCTTGACACATTCCATGATTCCTTTGGGTTCATGTACCATGAAATTGAATGCTGCTTCGGAATTGGTGCCTGTCAGTTGGGCAGAATTTGGGGCTTTGCATCCCTTCGTTCCACTCGAACAGGCGCAAGGCTATAAGCAGATTTTTGAAGAATTGGAAAGCTATCTTTGTGCGGCTACGGGTTTTGATGCTTGTTCATTGCAACCCAATTCGGGCGCACAAGGAGAGTATGCGGGCTTGCTCACGATTCGAGCCTACCACGAAGCCAATGGCGATACGCACAGAAATATTGCCCTCATTCCCCAATCGGCACATGGTACAAATCCGGCGAGTGCAGTCATGGCAGGTATGAAAGTCGTGGTCACGAAATGCGATGAAAACGGCAATATCGACCTCGACGACCTCAAAGCAAAAGCTGAAGAACACGCCAAAAATTTGTCTTGTTTGATGGTGACATATCCATCAACGCATGGTGTTTTTGAAGTAGAGATTAAGGAGATTTGCGACCTCATTCATGAGCATGGCGGCAGAGTGTATATGGATGGTGCCAACATGAATGCACAGGTCGGCTTGACGAGTCCGGCGGAGATTGGGGCGGATGTTTGTCACTTGAATTTGCATAAAACATTTGCGATACCACATGGTGGTGGCGGACCGGGCATGGGTCCTATTTGTGTCAACAAAAGTCTCGCGCCTTACCTACCCAAACATCCGCTTGTACAAACGGGTGGCGTGAAAGGTATCCCCGCAGTATCGGCAGCCCCGTGGGGTAGTGCGAGTATCTTGTTGATTTCTTATGCTTACGTTCGAATGCTTGGTAATCAAGGAGTTGTGGATGCGACACGTTATGCGATTCTCAATGCAAATTATATTGCAGCACGTTTGCAAGGCGAATATGACATCCTTTATAAAGGTGAAAAAGGGCGTGTAGCACATGAGTTGATTATTGATTTACGGAAATTCAAACCGCTTGGTGTAGAGGCAGAAGATGTGGCAAAACGCTTGATGGATTACGGTTTTCACGCACCTACTTTGTCCTTCCCCGTAGCCGGTACGATAATGATAGAACCCAC
>CALCMV010000457.1 GCA_937967535.1 uncultured Saprospiraceae bacterium | reverse complement strand
TTCAAAAATGTCCGACGAGTATCTTTTTTCCCAAAAGTCAATTAAAGCAAAATTAAGTATCTATTTCGGGTAATTTTTATTTTTTATAACAAATAAATAATAGTCAAATATTATTTCCGTAAAATATGCAGAAGAACCATTTAATTTCACTAAATAATTATTAATCAATATTTTATAAATAATTTAAAATCACAATGCAAAAGTCGAGAAGAATGTCTGGGTTACCTTAGTGTGCTTGGGCTTCAAAAGAAATACCCGACGAAAATTTTCTGAAATTCTCCAGAGTTGTCAAGTGGTCGTCTTTGGTTTTCAAGTTCATCATTAAATCGTGAATCGGGTGGGCATCCGGTGGTAGCGCAATGTACTTAGGCTCGTCGTAATTGGTTTGAAAGGGTGCTTGATACCATTGATTATTGCGGAGTAGGAATCGGTTATTTTCCAGTAAAAAACAAATTTGATTGTATTTGAATTTATCATGTGTTTTGCCGCGATTATTATACCAGAAAGATTGCATGATGGGATTGGATTGTGCGGGTTCGTGTACCATTGAGGGACCGAGTTGGTCTTGATTGGTGGCGTGTAGGAGGCTGTTGAAGATGTGGCGGGTACTGACGGTTTCTTTGATGGTACGCGGTGTATCGTCTTGGTGGTCAAGCCAAAACATCGGCACTTTATTTCCGGCATCGGTCACATTGCTGAAGTGATAGGTCCAACCCGTTTCGCCAAAATTCTCGCCATGGTCTGCACCAAAAATGACCAAATTGCCGGTATCCTTGTGCATTTCTTCACAAAAAGCATTGACTCCGGGTGCAATCGAAGTCCAAGACATCCGTTGTCGGGTTTTGAGGACTTCGAGCATATCCTGTTTGACATTTTGTTCGCCTTTTGTAAGAAAAGTCTGATTTGCCATGTGAAATAAGGACGTAACCTCGCGCAATTTGCGAAGTACTCCATTGGTCGAAAGCTCAAAAGTAGGTGCAATGTGATAGGGAAAATGCGTTTCCATCAGGTTCAAAAAAATAAAACTGCTTTCGCCTTTGGCTTCGTTGGTGCGGATGATTTTTCGGGCTTCTTCAAAGACATCTTCGTAGGTGTTTTGCAGCCATGTTTTTGCCATCTCGAGGTCGGAAGACATACGCTGCATGAGCATATCTTTCGAGAGAATTTTTTTACGCAGACGCGGTTTGCCAATGAGAACGAGGAGTTGTTGGAGGCGATTAAATTTGGGGTCTACCAATTTCCAAATCCGCCGCACCTCATCGAAGCCACGATGCAAACCAAAAATATCTGTCGTGGCAATATTGGCAGTGACTTGATAGGTATTGTACCCGGCGGCTTTCATTTTTTCGCCCAAAGTCGGAATATCCAAATGAATGGAGCGACTCTGCGAGGTCGCGCCATGTTCGTGCGGCATCAAGCCGGTAAAAAGCGAGGCGGTAGCGGGTAGGGTCCAGCATCCGGCAGAGCGAGCTTCGGCAAATTGAGTGGCGTGTTGTTCGACGTAGGGGAGGCAGATGCCGGCATCGTAAACGCTATCGAAGCGCAAACTGTCGGCTACTAAAAAGATGATGTTGCGCGGCTTTGGCTGCATAAGTTATTAAGTGCAAGTTCAAGTGTCAAGTTCAAGTTCAAAGCAAAATTTAAGGATATTTTAGGTTAGTTCAGGCTGATGCTTGTACGTAACCAGTCGGGAGGGCAAAGATAGGAAATTGATGGTTTTTATGGCTTCATTGTTTCATGCTTCGATTGTTATGTGGTTTTCTAAGAATGTAAACATGAAGCAATCGAGCCATGAAATCATTAGAGCATGTTTAAAGGCTAGCCGTTTAAGTTTGCTTGCGGGATAGTACTCGTCTGACGAAGGTTTTTGGGAAATGTAGTGATTTGTCTCATAAAATATTCGCATTGAATGAAGGGATTCGTCTGACGAGTATTCACTTTAGGCAAAGTTAAATGGCTAGCCTTTAAACATGTTCTTACATAGCTTGTCTTTCCGCGTATTCCTTGCGAATCAAGCCGATGATGAGCAATTCGGCGGTAGCCGGATTAGTGGCGAGTGGAATGTTGGACGCATTGCAGGCATCGAGCAAATGACGAATGTCCATGTGATGCTGTTCTTGAATTTCTCGGTCTTGAAAGAAGATGACCATATCAACTTTTTCGGCTTTGATGAGTTCGGTGATTTCGTTGTAGCCGCCTGATTTGCCGGGACTTAGGTGCTGTAGTGGCACCTCGACTCCGCCTGCTTCGACTGCCTGTGCCGAGCGTCCGGTTGCTATGAGCGTTCTGCCCCACAACCATTCTTCACGTTCCTTCAAAAAAGCTACCAATTCCGGCTTTTTTGTGTTATGTGCCATGACGACTATCTTTTTCATATTCAATGAGTGAATTATTTTTGATTTTTGATTTGGTGATTTTTGATTGTGTTCTGCTTCGCAGATTTTTTTGTAATACAATCAAAAATCAAAAATGACCAAATCTACAATCAATAAATTTAGAGAAGTGTTTTTGATTTTCAAAGGTTTTTTGAAAAAAGTGTAAAAAATACACGAAGCCTCTGTGTAAAGTTTAAGTTTAAGTTTAAGTTTAAGTTCAAGTTTAAGTTCAAACTCAAATTTAAGCCTTCTTCGGAGGGATAAACTAATATTGCAAATTTATCGACAACATGTTGGGTTCAAAAAAATTTTAAGTACTAGGGAAATTTCAATAACTCGTCAACCCGTCAACTCATCAACCCGTCAACCCATCAACTCATAATTTCCCTTTAAACGCCTTAAAATTGTGCGTACCGATGAGTTGTTCTTCATGATAAAACTCCACGCGGTATTCTGAAACATCTTTGCGGGTGTCAAAATTATTGAGGCTATGATAGCGGATGGTATTATCTTCGGAGGGCTGGCAAAATTCGAGGCGATAATATTTGTCGTAGGTCGCGCTGCCTTTTTCGCCATAGACGAGTTGTTCCCAAAAACCGCCTTGTTTGCGAAATACCTTTAATTTAATCAATATTTCTTCTTCCGATTGTACGGCATTTTTTGTGAGTCCTGTCAAGTAAAATGTTGCATCAATATTGCTCCTGCTGGTGCGTTTGATATTAATGTCGTTGATTACATATGCTTTGTGTCCGGCAGGTGCATCGACGGGTTGGTTTTCCATGAGTTCTATCTGCAAACCGTCTTTGAGTTTATCAATAGTATTGGCGTATTTGGCGGAGTCTTGACGAAGTTTTTGGGTTTCATTTTCGAGGGCGGCTATACGCGGCTCTATTTTTTTGTATTTATTATTAAAAAAGCGCATCGGAACGATTTCCTCAATCAAATCATCGTTTTTTCCCCTCAAAAATTCGTTGGATACTTCTTGCGCTTGTACTTCGTAGAGTAGTTCGGCTTTTTCGGCTTTCTCTATGGAAAGTTCGCGTTTGAGTCGCTTGATTTCGGCTTCGAGTTCACTGCAATTTTGCCCCCAACAACATACGGGCAAACTAAAGCCGACGACCATTAGTAATATCAAAATATTAGATGATGACATGATTTAACTCTTTGATTGCTTGACTGTCGGATTTTTAAATTAACTGGACTTTGGATATTAGGTAACTGGGAAATTAGGTTTTAAATCGTAAGCAATTGATTATCAATTATTTAATATTAATTAATATAAAAAAACATTCAATTAATTTAATTTTGTAATTATTTAATAAAAATCAATTTACCTAATACCAAATTTCCTAATTTCCCAATGTCCAAAGTCCAATTACCAGATTTATTGTATTTTTTGCGAAGCAAAAACCATACTCATTACAATAATCCAACAATTTTCTACTGCTAATTTACAGCTTTTTTCTGAATTTGAACGCGAGAAAGTATGGCACTTTATTGTACATGAAGATTAAAAGATTGGACTTAGTGACGAGTAAATAATAATATCATTGGTAAGTAACGGAAAATCTTCAAAAATATGTGAGGATGATGGAGTTTGAATCAAAAATAAAAATGCTGTGCATATTCCGCAAAATGTGGAATCGCACAGCATTTAATTTCATTATAGGATATTTCAGTGCTTTCATTGCTGCGGCTAAACCGTACAATGAAGCAATTGATACCATGAGTCTTTAAGCTTCTGTCGCCTCGCGCACTTTGAGTTGGAAGCCGTTGCCGTGAATATTGACGATTTCGATATTTTCGTCGCCTTTCAGATACTTTCGGAGTTTGGTTACAAACACATCCATACTACGGGCGGTGAAGTAATTGTCTTCGCCCCAGATTTTGGTGAGTGCCTCTGAACGTGGCAAGATGTTGTTGATTCTCATGCAAAACATCTTCAAAAGCGCCGCTTCTTTTGGCGAAAGTTTTGCTTTTTCGCCATTGTGATTGAGGATGCGTAGCGGGAAATTGAAGTGGTATTCGCCGATGACAAATTCTTCCGGCTCTTGCTGCGGGTCGTGCTTGCTGCGTTTCAAGACTGCCTGTATACGATACAACAATTCTTCCGAATCAAATGGTTTGGTGATATAATCATCCGCACCGATTTGGAAGCCCTGTATTTTGTCGTCTTTGAGCGTTTTTGCCGTCAGGAAAATAATGGGTATGTCCTTATTTTGCTCGCGAATCTCTTTGCCGAGCGTGAAGCCGTCTTTTTTCGGCATCATCACATCAAGGATACAGAGGTCAAATTTGCCCTTGCTGTATGCATCCGAGCCTGCCTCCCCGTCGGTAGCGAGCGTGATGTCAAAGTTATTCATTTCGAGGTAAGAACACAGTACATCGCCAAAATTTTGGTCATCCTCTACCAATAAAATTTTCGGGCTGTTGTCCATAGCTATATATTTTTAAATTGTTAAATTGTTTAATGCCTCATCCTTAAATGCTTTCACCATTATATTGTCAAGAACTTAGAGTATTGTCTTATTGCAACAATATAAAATGAAATAATAAGCATACGACAATGAACTAATGATAAATAAGGGTTTTGAAAAATAACAAACAACAATTGATTTGCTACAATTATCAAACCAAATTATCAATATGTTAAGATTATTATTTAAATATAAGATGCACAATAACAAATTTGAAATACAAAAGTGATTCAAGTTTGTGCATGGAACGGTGAAAAAAATAACTTATAACTAATCACGTTCTTTGTTCGTCGTACTTCGTTCTTTGTTGATTTAGAGAAATGTTCACAACTTTGAAATTATTCGAGCAAATCATCCTATGTTTTATACTCATTTCAACGAATAATGGCAGTTTTCAGAAGAAATCAACGAAGAACGAAGTACTAAGAACAACGAACCTGATTAGTTCTATTTTTTGTTTTTAATAAACTGAAAATCCGCTAAAATGTTTTTTAACTTGAAACAATTGAGTATTAGTTCGCCCTTCACGTATTCACGCTAAATGGCAGATAAATAGTAAATTCGCTGCCTTTGCCGAGTTCACTTTTTACATTAATTTTACCTTTGTGTGCATCAATAACTGCTTTTACATAGCTCAATCCAAGCCCAAATCCCTTCACATCATGCACATTCCCGGTGGGTACGCGGTAAAATTTATCAAAAATATGCTTCAAAGCATCTTTCGACATCCCGATGCCCTTATCCTTCACGCTGACCTCAATGCCTTTATCGGTATTGGTCGTAGATATGGTGATGTCCGGCTTTTCGTAAGAATATTTATTGGCATTATCAAGTAGATTATGAATAACGTTGGTAATGTGCGTTTCGTCCCCTTCAATCATAGCGGCTGTTCCGCCCAATTTCGTCCGAATTTGTCCGTCTTTGCGTTCTACCTGAAGGCTCAAAGTCTCTACGGCTTCCTCTATAATATTGTGGAGGTCAATCTGTTTCCACCTCATTTCCACGTCTTTTTTATCGAGTAGTGCCATTTGGAGTACACGTTCTACCTGCTTATTCATTCGCCTGTTTTCCTGCCGAATGATGCCCGCAAAGCGTTTAATTTTATCCTGATTATTCAAAATACGCGGGTTTTCGATAGAGTCGGTTGCCAGTGAAATAGTGGCTATCGGGGTCTTAAATTCGTGGGTCATATTATTGAGAAAATCATTTTTAATTTCCGACAATTTTTTCTGTCTGAATATCACCTGAATCGTGTACACAAAACAAAATAAAATAATCCCCGTAAACAGCACTGCACCCGCCAACATGCCCCAAATCGTACTACGTACATGCCCCCTCATATTCGGAAAATGAATTATCAATTGACCGGGTCTGTGCAAGCCGTCATTCTTAAAAAGAGCCACTTTATAGGGGCTGCTCACTAAGTATTGAGCCGTCTTTTTGAGGGTTTTATCATCATTTTTGTCATCGCGGGCTTGTATAAAATCAAATACATTTCCTGCATAAGAAAACACGCCGTAATCAAAATCCAGATTAATCCCGCGATTCTCCAATTCTTCTTCCAACAATTTATCCAGATAATCCGGCGTAAAACGCTGTAAGAGTGGTCGTCTGCCAAATTTTTGCTGCGACCAAATCGTACTCATTGCCATTGCCGAAGACAAATCCATCGTATTTTTCTGGTAAAACACCTGCTTACGCTCAATAAAAATACTGTCTTTGGGCAGTTCTTCAAATTCACTGCGTTGGAGTTCTGTACTTGCTGATATTTGCTCGTAAATTTCTAACTCTCCGAAAAAATTCTGGTCATTAAGTTGAGGGAAAAGTTCGGAAAAACCCAAATCGTGCTTCTCCTTCAATTCCAATCGCATAGATACATCATTGAGCGCGTGGCGCACACTATGGTTAAATTGTAGCTTGCTCAAACGCAAATAATAATTAATCCAATACGACTGCAACAAGACAATACCCAATAGGGCAATGCTCATCAAACCTATGATTAACCAAATTGCTCGTTTATTCATTTACAATGCTTGAATGTTCTAATGCCTAAAATCATGGTATGCAACAATACATTATTAACCCAAGTTGAATATGTAGTCCCCAAGTTTTTTGGATGGTGTAGTTGTCAGACGAATGTTGTTCTAAAATGCTTCGGTTATTTGATACCATATTCACTTTAAGCAAAGGATTCGTCTGACAACTTTTA
>CALCMV010000456.1 GCA_937967535.1 uncultured Saprospiraceae bacterium | reverse complement strand
TCTCGGTTTGGATGTTTAACAATTTATAAAATTATGATTATCAATTGAATCCATTATTCGGGCAACATAACACTAAATTGATTAGTTTGTTATTGTTCAGTTTTATACATAATTTAAAATCTTTCATACCGAGAATAGCTGCCTCAATGGTACTCTTAAAGAATTTACCCTATTTTTGTCGAACACCACCTAAAATTACTTATCAATAATTCTAAATTGAGTTCAAATTTAGATAATTTGTAACAAAAACAAACACAAAATCTGATTAATTTTTGTGTTTGATAATTTGAGAAAATTTCATTTAAGTAAAAGAAAATACAAAATAATTTCACCAAAAAAATGATAAAAAATTTGTTTTACACAATAAAATGACATATTTTTGCTTTAAATCAAAACAAAATTATTGATGAAAAAGCAAGATGTACACCGCGAATACAATTTCCCCGATGCCGATTTGTATGTGCAGACTATGGAAAAATTGCGTTTTGCCCAACGCGATAAAGCGCAATTTGACAATTATGGTTATGATATAAAGAAGTTGAAAGCCATCCATAATATCTGCCAGAAATTCGTCAAATTGCCCACCGACGATGAGTTGCTTGGTACGCAAATGATTACGACAGAAAAGAAGTACGAAGCCGCCGAAAAACTCAAAACTGCCATACGTAGCGTGATGACCCGCGTAGCGACAAAGTTTAGCAATCGTTCCGGCAGATACCGCAAATTCGGCACAGCAAAAATGGGCGATATGACCGATGCCCAATTGCTTTTCTGCGGACGGCGAGTGGTACGTGTAGCACGACAACAGATTGATTTTCTGGCAGAAACAGGTTTGCGTGAAAACCATTTGGGGCGCATTACGGATGCCTGTAAAGATTTTGAAGTCGCGCTGAATATCCAACAAGATAAAGTTGCTGACCGCGATATTTCGGTAGAACGCCGCGTCGAACTCGGCAATGAGATGTACCGCGAATACGTTCATCTATGCAATATCGGCAAAGATATTTGGGCAGAAACTAACCTCGCCAAATACGAGAATTACGTCATCTATGAAAGCAATAACGAACAGAAGAAAGCGCGAAAAGCCAGAGAAACGGCGGAAAAAGTGGATTAGTCGGTTGAAAGATTTATCTTTGAGAAAAAATAAACATATTAAACCTATGGCTATGTCGCAAAATGCTCCCGTTACCGTCTTTTTTTCGTATTCGCATAATGATGAAAGTTTGCGCGATGAACTCGCCAAACACCTCAAATTATTAGAACGCACCAATGTCATTGATGCGTGGCATGACCGCGCTATTCCGGCTGGCAGCGAATGGGATAAGGCTATCAAAACCGAACTCAATGAGGCGGATATTATCTTGCTATTGATTAGTGCGGATTTTCTGGCATCAGATTATATTTGGGATGTAGAGGTAAAAACAGCAATGGAACGACATGAGGCAAATGATGCCATAGTCGTGCCGATTGTGCTACGCGAATGTGCGTGGTTTGATGCGCCATTCGGCAAATTACAAGGACTTCCGAAAGATGCTAAACCCGTCACTTCTTATCCCAATATGGATGAACCGTTTACTTTTATTACTAATCACATTAAAAAGACTGCTAAAGCGATTCGCGCTCAAAAAACCATTGAAAATGAGGGAGATACACCGCTAAAAGAAGCACCCGAAAAAGAAGATATTCCAACCACTACCCCTTCTCCCCTATCTGATGACACCAATCGCAAATTAGAATTGGACGGACTGAAAGCCACTGAAAAATTATTGATTGAAAAACGAAATATGTTTCAGCAGCAAGCAGCGATTTCATCGGATGCAGGGCAGAAATTTAGTTTGAAAAAGCAATTGGAGGAGATTGATAAGGAATTGGCAGAGTTGAGGGAGAAGATTGGGGAGATTGGTGGTTAAGTTTCTACGTTGGAACTGCAATATCCTCCGAAACAAGCTCCACTTCCTCCACCGCTTCACTCATACCACTACCTTTGGGCCAAATGTGAAATCCACCCGTAAAAAACTCCATTTTCCAAAGTCCCCAAATCCCATTTTCATCTGCCCGACCATCATAGAAAACCTGATGCGTCGGATAGCTTTTCACCATTCGGCAGGTAAAATCTTCTATGCTGTATTTTCCTTTCCAAGTGAAAGCATTGACCATATCTGCTCCGCTGCCTGTCACTACACCATCTTTGAAATTGAGGTGAAATGCCATCTTATACTGCTCTCCCCCTCGAAAGTAAACAAAAAAACCTTCCCATTCTCCACTTGGAAAATGCGGGTGCATTTCTGATGAATTGTCCGTCTTTGAAGGCATAATATTGAAAATTTTGTAATTTCGCGTAACCCAGACAACTTGTGCCGACGTATGACGGTATTCTTGTCTGGTTTCTTCGCGTAACCCAGACATTCCTGTCTGGTCTTTTCGCATAACCCAGATATTCTTTGTCTGGTTTTCTCGCGTAACCCAGACATTCCTGTCTGGTCTTTTCGCATAACCCAGACATTCTTGTCTGGTTGATTGATAAAAATAATAAATAATTCACAATTACCAGACAGGAATGTCTGGGTTACGTTATAAATATGGCAAAGCTTGGTAATTATGTACTCGGAAAATGGACAGAAGGCGACGGTATCGGCAAACCTCTGTTCAATTCTGTCAATGGCGAAATCGTCGCTATGGCAACCACAGACGGCTTAGATTTCGGCGCAATACTCGACTACGGGCGCAAAGTCGGCAACCCCGTACTCCGCAAAATGACCTTCCAACAACGCGGTATGATGCTCAAAAAACTCGCCCTTTACCTCACCAAACGCAAGGAACAATTTTATCCGGTCAGCTACCAAACCGGCGCGACTCGTGCCGATAGTTGGGTGGATATAGAAGGTGGTTTTGGGAATCTATTTGCCAATGCTTCTTTGCGGAAAAATTTTACCAATCGTCCTTTTCATGTCGATGGCGAAGGCATTGATTTGTCGCGTGGCGGTAGCTTTATGGGGCATCATATCATGGTGCCTAAGCGTGGTGTGGCGATTCATATTAATGCCTATAATTTTCCGGTCTGGGGCATGTTGGAAAAATGTGCGGTCAATTGGATGGCGGGTGTACCTGCGGTGGTCAAACCCGCTACGGCGACTTCCTACCTCACCGAAGCCGTTGTCCGCGAAATTATCGCCTCCGGTATTTTGCCCGAAGGCGCATTGCAACTCATCAGCGGTTCGGCGCGAACGATACTCGACACCGTTGATTCACAGGATGTTGTGACCTTTACCGGCTCGGCATCTACGGGACGTATGCTCAAAGCGCATCCACGAATTATCAATGAAGCCGTCCCCTTTAATATGGAGGCGGACAGCCTGAATTGCTCTGTTTTGGGCGAAGATGCCGTACCGGGAACACGCGAATTTGATTTATTTATAAAAGAAGTTCGCAAAGAAATGACGGTCAAATGCGGACAAAAATGTACCGCCATTCGCCGCATTATCGTGCCTGAAAATTTGGTCGAAGATGTACAAATTTCACTTGGAAAATCCTTGTCGAAAGTCGCTATCGGCAATCCCACCGCCGAAGGGGTACGCATGGGCGCACTCGCCAGCAAAGACCAAGTGCAGGAAGTCCGCGAGCGCATCGGCGAATTGACCAAAACGGCGGAAATCGTGTATGGTAGTTTGGAGGCGATTGACTTGGTGGATGCCGATTTTGAGAAAGGTGCGTTTTTGAGTCCTGTTTTATTATTAGAAAAAAATCCATACAAAAATACGGCGGTGCATGAGGTCGAAGCCTTTGGTCCGGTGAGTACGATTATGCCCTACAAAAATCTTGATGAAGCCGTCGAATTATCGCAAATGGGTAAGGGTTCGCTTTGCTGTTCGATTGCGACTTTCGATGATAATATTGCAACAAATTTTGTGGTGGAAGCCGCGACGCATCACGGACGTATTTTGGTCATCAATCGGGAAAATGCCAAGCAAAGTACGGGGCATGGTTCGCCACTGCCCTACTTGGTGCATGGCGGTCCGGGACGTGCCGGAGGCGGTGAAGAAATGGGCGGTATGCGCGGCGTGAAGCATTATCTCCAACGTTGCGCGATACAAGGCACACCGACCACAATCAGCGCAATAACAGGCATTTATCAGCCCAATGCAAAGGTCGTGGAAGCTCCGCAGCATCCATTCAAATATCATTTTGAAGACATCCAACCCGGCATG
>CALCMV010000455.1 GCA_937967535.1 uncultured Saprospiraceae bacterium | reverse complement strand
TATGGACCCTGCCACACGTACATTGCGCCGCGTAAGCATCCACGATGCACTCGAAGCCGACCGCGTATTTTCGATGTTGATGGGCGATGAAGTGCCTCCGCGACGTGCTTTTATTGAGGAGAATGCGATTTATGCGAATGTGGATGCTTGATGAGTTTCGAGTAGCGAGTTTTTTAGAGAAAATATTTGAGCCGTACATTTTGTACGGCTTTTTTTGTGTTCTTTTTTGACAAAAAAACGCAGAATGGAATCACCCACTCTGCGTTATCATTTTTATCTTTTCAAAAACTTCAAATGCCTATTCACCTCGTCATTCGCAATAGAAATAAAATAAATACCCGAAGGCAATTCTGTCAAATCCAACTTAAAACTATTCAATCCTCTGACAGTATTTAAGCTATTTTGTATCAATACATTTCCGTTAATATTAATTACAAAATAATCAATATTCCTACTTTGTACATCTGAAATAATCACCTCCATTTCACCCTGATTCGGATTAGGTCCGAAGGAAATAATGTCAAAACTTTCGACCTCTCTACGCAATACAACAATATCCGAAAAGGAACTTTTTCCATCAAAGTCCACTTGCTGTAAACGGTAGTAACTGAAAGGACTAAGTGGTTGATTATCAACAAATTTATAGCTCGTCGTCACAGTAGTCGTACCACTTCCGGCAACTCGTCCTATTTCAGCGAAATCCTGCCCGTCTGTTGAGCGTTGAATGCTAAAATAAGCATTATTTTCCTCCGTAGCGGTTGCCCATTTCAGCAAATTATAATTTTGCTCTGCGTATGCTTCAAATGAAATGAGCCGGATAGGAAGAAACTCCACTACCCTATAAACTTGCGACCCCATCTCCAAAGAAGGCACAGCATAACATACCGGCAATTGATTCCCGCCACAAGGGTTGGGCAGTGAAGAAGCATTATCGTTCAGCGAATTGATTTGGTTTATAAAGCTCGGTACAGAAAGTGTGGCACCGAGTTGCCCGTTAAATATATTAATTAATGTGATAATGTCAGACAAGTTCTGAATATCACTTCCTTGATTGATACCTGCCTGCATCAAGGTCGGGCATACATCAGGCACTGCAAGCCCCGCTACCGTACAACAAGCCAAACCAAAAAAAGAACCATTGTACAATTGGTCAATGATAGACTGCACCTGCCCCAAATCGTAGGCAATAGGCGTGACCCTGAATTGGTCGTCATTCGCAAAATTGAAATCATTGAGATTAATCACATCACCTGTAAAAGCAATAATTTGATCGCCCAAACCATCCGTAGCAGACATCCCTATAAATTGGATAGCATATTCTATATCAGGAAGATTGCTATTAGTTGATAAGGAAGCAAAAGCAAGTGGCTGGATGTTTTGAACGATAATTGTCGGTGCTGTCGGAAGTTCGGCAGGTATAGCTCCACAGGTTGACTGTGCGCCTGCCCATTGAATGGATATACAGATAAATAATGTAATAAAGAATAGTTTCCTGTAAATTTTCATAACGTTTATCTTTTTTTTAAATATTCAAATGTACGAAAATGGACTTTGTAAAATTTTGTTTACCAATGTTTTTTATATTATAATTTTTTTACAAATACTTTGTATTGCAATAAAAAGACTAAAACCAACTGTTGTTTTGTTCAAAACAACAGTTGGTTTTAGTCTTCTTAATTATTAGACTTTGGACAGAGGAAATTGGGTAATTTGGAAATTCGGTAATCCCGATAACTAGGACTTTTTTAGAATTTTACATAAAAGAATTAATAAACTATTTTATCTTAATAATAAAAAATATTCAATTGATTATCAATGAGTTACAATTTTAAACCTAATTTCCCAGTTACCTAATTCCCATTTTGTCCAAAGTCCGGCTTTTTACTTAATAGCGAATATGGTCTTATCTCTTGCTTCGTGACCGTCCGCCTCTCACAAAGCGGGCTACATACAAAATGATAATCGCCCCGACAGTAGCAGAGATAATCTGACCGATAAATGTACCGCCAAGATTCAGCCCATAGCTATCATTGAGTACCCTGACGACATTACTACCCGGCTCAAAACCAAGCATATCAAAGAGAATCCCTCCGACAACGCCACCACCGATACCCAACAGGGCGTTGATGGCAAAACCAAAGGTATCTCCTTTCATAATTCGGGCAGCCAATGTACCCGCTAATGCGCCGACCAAGACCATCATTATAATCGGCAAGGCATTACTTAAGTCCATAAATTTTTAATTTGATTAATTAGATGAAACATTGTAAACAAGGTACAAAAATTATTCCCGAAAATAAGGGCATGTTTAAATTTTTTCAAACTGATAATCAATGTTTTATGTTTTTTCCGTAAAGATTTGATTTTTAAGGCTTGGTGATGCCTGACACTTTGAAAGTGTCCGTCATCTTAGGCAAAGTTAAACGGATAGCCTTTAAACATACTCTAACAAAAAGGCTGTTTTCCAAAAGGAAAACAGCCTTAATATTTTAGTTCAATGATTTATAAGAAAGAGATGAAGCGCGAACTTTCAACCTTATTTCATTCAATCCCGATAATTATCGGGACACTTCATTCAAAATTAATCATTATCCCTCTAATTTGAAGCGTACAGGCAAGTTAAATTGAACCCGTACAGGTTGATTACGTTGTCTGCCCGGCACCCATTTAGGCATCGCTTGTACGATACGAAGGGCTTCTTTACCACAACCTCCACCGAGGTCACGCA
>CALCMV010000454.1 GCA_937967535.1 uncultured Saprospiraceae bacterium | reverse complement strand
GAGCGACAAGCCGAAATTGCTGATTCCGGCTGCTTCGGTCACGTCTTTGAACTTGCCTTTGCCATCGTTTTGATAAAGTTTGTCCGATTTTTCGGGCAATTTTTCTTTAATAAAAATAGCATAAGAATAATTGGGTGTTTTAAATCCCGTTGGCGGATAATTCGCAAGGTATAAATCCAAATCTCCGTCATTATCATAATCGAAAAAAGTGCCTTGCGTGGTGTGTCCTTCGTCAGCAATGCCTCTGATTTCGGCTTCTTCTTTAAAGACAGGTAAACCATCGTCATCCAATCCTTGATTAATGTATAATTGGTTTTTTGTGCTGGTAAATTTCCCGGAAACACTCACATAAATATCCATCCAACCATCCGCATTGACATCTGCCATTGTCACGCCTGTTACCCATCTGTCGTCGCTTGTTACGCCCGATTGTTGGCTGATGTCTTCAAATTTTAAATCACCTTTATTTAGGTACAATTTATTGTCCACCATATTTCCGGTGAAATAGATGTCTTGTAATCCGTCATTATTGACATCGCCGATAGCGACTCCACCGCCCATATACAAGTATGGATAGGTAAAATAATTGACAATAGAATCTTCCTTCAAAGTATTGGCAAACTGAATACCGGATTGTTTTGCGGAAAGCGGGGAAAAGATTTTTGTGTTGGTGGCGGCTTGCTGTTCGGTGTCTTGAACGCAGGCGGATAGGGTGGCTAAAATTATGGCGGTCAATACAAAACCTATAAGGTTTTTGGAAACCTTATAGGTTTGAGCGTCGGTAGAAATTTTCGAAGTATTTAAAAAGATTAGGAATAGTATTTTTCTCATGTGGCGATTATTCCATAGACGGATTTTTCATAAAAATGATTTCATTATTTTGTTATTCCTGCCAAATGATGCGCTTAAACATCTTTACCAAGTCGTCGCTTCAATTTTTCAGGACCGCTGTTAGCATGTAAAACAGCAACAATGACCACTCGCATATACGAAGTACGGTCATCAATTCGGTAAAATGCCAAATAAGGAAAACGCTTCATTTGGAACCGACGAAATTCACCGTAAACGACTTGATATATTCTTGGATTGTTTTCGATGTAAGTGAATTCGTCGTAAAATTCAAGGAGAAAATCAATACCAAGTCCTTCTTTTTTAGATTCATACCAAGCAACAGCATCATCCAAATCAAGCCGGGCAGAGGGCGTTGTGATTACATCATACTTTTCCATATTTTTGTATCAGTTCATCCTTTACAACTTTCAATGGAATAGCACTATCGGGATTTTCCAAATAGTTTTGATAACGTCGGTCTAATTCGGTCTTGACTTCATCTGAAAGTTCGTTATCCTTAAGGTTATTTTTAAATATCAAAAAATCCACATAATCAACGACTTGTGGGAGTAACTCGTCCGGTAAAGTTTCAATTTTTTGATATAGCTGTTGTGTATCAACCATGATAAATTTATTTATTGGCTAATTTACGAAATAATAATGGAAGTCGCAATATTCGTACAGGCGAATTTAGCAATTATGTATATTTTAATTGTTATTTATAAAATATTGATAACAATCATTTTACGAATTTAATTTATTTTTACATGGCGATTGAAATCGCCTGTACGGTAATTCACATAGAAATGGTCTGACAACATGCTGTGTTGCCAGACCATTCAATATTTTAGTCCTCAAAAATGAGTGAATTTTCAACATGATTGATATTCATTCATTCAAAATTCACTCATTGTATTAATACCCCGGATTTTGTCTCAAAATATCTGCTCCCAAAAGGTCTATTTCATTTTGCGGAATCGGCAAAAATTCATTTTTATTAGCTTGAAATGAACCCTGCTGGAATGCTGAATTAATGAGAACGGCATTTTCGATAGAGAGATAGTCGTTCAAAACACTTGCGGCAATACCCCATCTCACTAAGTCATACAGACGATGCCCTTCTCCTGAAAGTTCCAATTTACGCTCCATTCTCAAAGCGGCTCTAGCCATATCCTGACTGCCAAAAGAGGTGTAAGGTGCTATCACATAATTAGCCGCAGGCGTATTACCATCCATAAGTACAGAATTTTGGGCTCGCTCTCTTACGATATTGATTAAATCCAGACCGGCGTCAAGATTACCCAATTCAATCTCACACTCTGCCGCCCATAAAAGCACATCTGCGTAACGAATGACATTATAATTCACAGTAGTATAACCCGGTGTCCAAGAACTACCGTCATTATTTCCTGCAACATCTCTGTAATAGATAAATTTCTTAGGAGAATAAGGTCCGCCATAGGGCTGGTCACGTATCCAGTCTCTACCCGGATGGTTGCCCCAATCTAAGTATGGAATACCTCTACGCCCAATAGAATGGTCAATTCTTGGGTCTAAATTACCCGCATCAGGCGTAAAAGGGTCTGCACTAAACATACCTTGGTCTGTTGTCAGCGCATTGGCGGCATCATTGTGCGAACCATCGAGCAAAGGAAGCCCGTCGGCATTTGTACGGAAGCTATTAGCCAGTTCGGTACTTGGCTGGAAAAATCCGCAGCATCCGCCCGGTCTGTCGCCACCTCCATGAGGGAAATTTAAGACCTGTCCGGGATTGGCATTATTCGTAGAGCCTGTTCCGGTAGCCGCCTGAACTGCAAAGACAGATTCTTTGCTATTGTCATTAGGCGAGAAGAAGGCATCGGCATAATTGTCATTCAAGCCATAAGGCTCTCCGCTTGCGGTGACACCATTTGCGATGACATCATCAAGTACAGCTTTTGCCTCAGCGTGTTTGCCCTGAAACAATAAAGCCTTTGCATAGTAAGCACCTGCTGCCCATTTGTTGGCTCTACCTGCGTCGCTCTGTGTTCCGGGTAGATTGTCGTAGCCAAATCTCAAATCAGCTTCGATGAAAGTCCACAGGTCAGGCTCATTACTGACAGGTGTTACTTCGTCCCAAGTTTCATCTACATAAGGTGTATTATTAAAATTTCTTTTCAAATCAAAATAATAATGCCCTCTCAAAAATCTGGCTTCGCCCTCCAAGCGGGTAGCATCTTCAGCCCCGATGGTGGTCGAGTTGCTCAATAATAATAAAGTGGCATTGGCACGCGCAACGCCTTCATAGCAGGTTGCGTATTTTTCCAATATAGAACCATTATTGGTTTGTGCATTGTATTGCTGAATTTCATTGACCTGCGATTGGTCACCTTCGTTGGTGCCTTTATTGGCGTCGCCTCCAAGCACAGAGCCCCAAAACCAATTGGTCGCATCGCTGTAAAAACCGTTTCTGCCCAAAAGCATAGAGTAAGTTCCAATTAGAGTCCCTTCAACTCCTGCGAGTGTAGATAGCTCTGTATCACTCAATGAGCCGGTTGGTGCAACATCCAAAAACTCATCACTACATGCTGATATTATGATTAAAACAGCAAGTAATGGTATAAATATATATTTTAGTTTTTTCATTTTGAATATCATTTTAAATAATATCACTTGATTCAGGCGATTATTTTATAACAAAAATAAAAATAATATCAAGAAAAATATGCCCGACAAACGACATTATTATTATTTTAAATTTATACTTAATATTCAATGTCTTCGCCAAATTTTGAATTATGAATTTTGAATGACAAATTAATTTAAATTTTACTTTGTTTTTTATTAATAATTAAAAACTAACAAATTTAGTATTGCTTATCATTCAAAATTTTTCATTCAAAATTCAAAATTGCTAACATATTGAATATTAAAATCCGGCTCTTACGCCAAGTGTAAAGCTACGTGTAATAGGAATATTACCCAAATCAATTCCGAAATTGGTATCTGCCGAACCACCTACACTTGGGTCTAGACCTTGATATGAGGTGATGGTAAACAAGTTGTTGACACTTGCCGTAAACCTGATGTCTCTCATGTTGATGCCATCCGTAATATGCTTGGGCAAACCATAAGAAAGGGTCAAATTTTGCAGTCTGAAATAAGAACCATTTTCCACGTAGAAGGAATTGGATTGTGTATTTGTACTAAAATTAGAAACATTCTCAAAAATTGGAATATCTCCCGTAGGATTCTCGAAAGACCAAGAATCTCTTACTCTTTCGCTAATAGCAGCACCCGGGAATAGCGGGTAGAAATCCGTAAATAATTTTGAAATATTATAGATTTCATTGCCGATAGAAGCAAAAGAATACATTTCCAGTCCAAAATTTTGATAATTCAACTTAACGGTCAAACCACCGGTAAAATCAGGAATAGGATTTCCGATAGTCGTTCTGTCTGCCAAGTCAATGATACCATCCGGTACGCCGGTGAGTTCTCCATTTTCATCAAAGCTGTCAATATCCGCAAATCTGAAACGACCTGCTCCGGCACCGGACTGGAAAACGATAGCCTCAAGTTCTTGCTCCGTAAGTCCAGGGTTATCAGCCGCTGCCGCCGCCCGAGCAGCTGCATTAGCAGCATCTACTTCAGCTGCATTAGCCCACAAGCCTTCTACCTCAAATCCATAGAATGCCGAAAGTGGCTGCCCCACCTGATTCAATACAGGGACAATACCACGATAGGCTGCACTTCTATTTGGCAAATCGTCAATACCTTCGGCAAGCTCTACAATTTCATTATTTAAGAAACCGCCATTGAGCGCAACTTCATATTTTAGTTTATTGCCACCTTTATGGACAATAGTGAAGTCCACTCCGCTATTTCTCATCTTACCTACATTGACAAAAGGATCTTCTGCAAATACACCGACCATTACCGTTTGTGGCTGTCGGAATAGCAGGTCTTCGGTATTTTTCACCCAAAATTCAACGCCTACATCCCATTTACCATCGAACAACAAGGCATCAAGACCGATATTAGAAGTAATCGCTCTTTCCCATTTTGCGAATGGATTTCCGATACGCGACCTGAAAAAACCTTGCTCCGCACTTGAGTTGGTGCCACCTATATCGTAGCTGGATGCACCAATACTTGTAGCATAGAGACTGAACTGGTTGTTGGGGTCAACGTTGTTAGAATTACCCATGATACCATATCCGGCACGCAGTTTCAAGTCTTCCAAAAAGCCTAGATTGCTCAGGAAGTTTTCTGAAGACAATCGCCATGCAGCCGATACCGCAGGAAATACACCAAAGCGATTTTCGCTACCAAAACGAGAAGAACCATCGCGACGAACAACGAAAGAGACGATATATTTATCCTGCAAATCAAGGTTGACTCTACCGAAGTAAGAAGCAAAATTGACCCCATCTCCATGACCACCGCTGACTACTTGGTCGCCTACGGTAGATATGCCTACAAATTCTACGGATTGTGAGAATGGATTGATACCCGAAGCACCCATTCCTCTACCTGCACCAAAGTTCAAAGCCTCTTGTCCGACCAAAATATCTGCGCTACCAACTCCAAAATTAAGTTTGTAATTAGCGGTATTCGTCCATACCCAGTTTCTATAAAAATTAGAACCTTGATTAAAGCCAAAGGAAGCATTATTCTCAGAGTTTTCGTACTGACGGCGTGTAAATGACCAAGCATGACTAGAGCCATGATCGCCACCAAAGTTGGTACGGAAGACCAAATTTTTGATAGGTTCTAATTCTGCATAGAGATTTCCAAAAATTGCGGTTTGGAAGTTGCGGTTATCCTGTTGCCCGTCCAGTTCAGCTACCGGATTACGAGGATTGTTGAATCCGCCCACCGAAGTACCTGCATATCCTCCAAACTCATCAAATACAGGAATAATAGATGCCATTCTGGATGCTGTCAGGACAATATTTTCATCATCAGAAGAACCAATACCTCCACTATCTCCAAAAATATCAGCCGAACGATAATAGGTTTGAATGTTTTGTCCGATTCTCAAAAATGGTAACACATCAAATTCACTATTTATTCTCATAGAATATCGCGCAAAATCCTGATGTAGTAAAATACCATCTTGCTCCTGCATACCTAATCCGACAAAGAAGCGATTGTTCTCGCCTCCACCGGAAAAGCCCAGATGATGGCGTTGGAGAAAGGCGGTACGAGTGATTTCATCATACCAGTCTGTTCCTTCGCCGCTAGCTGCTCTTACTACCTGATAAATACCTCCGGCTTCGGGGTCTACATTATAAAGGTCTTCATGGTCTGCAAGATTGACCGTACCCGATACGGCTCTATCCGGTCCTACCAAAAGATAATCCGGCAAAACAGGTGAATCTCCTGCACCAAATTGTTCATGCTGAAAAGCAGGCTCTTCTCCGATTTGAAGAGCAGCATTTCGTATTGCTGTCCAAGTCCACTCGGCATGATCCTGAGGATTCATAATAGCGGGTGAGTTGCCGGGGTCAGTCACTCCGACTACGCCATTATATGTAACTTCCAGAGGACGTTTTTCTTTTTTTCCTTTTTTAGTCGTATAAACAATTACACCACTCGCAGCACGCGCACCATATATAGAAGCCGCAGTCGCATCCTTCAAAACGGTGACGGTTTCGATTTCATCAGGATTCAAAAAATTGGTGCTGGTTGTCGGTACACCATCAATGACATAAAGCGGTTCATTTCCGCCCAAAGCCCCATAACCTCTGACCCTTATCTGGCTGGTCGTACCCGGCTGACCATTTGAAATGACTGTTACGCCCGCGACCCTGCCTTGTAATTGCTGCTCTACATCGCCGGAGGGAATTACGGCTAAATCAGAAGCTTCGACAGTAGAAACAGACCCGGGTGTACTTCTTCGTCTGTCCACAGAATAACCTGTCACAACGACTTCTACAAGGTCTTCGGCATCAGTCAATAAACCTACGTCGAGCGTAGCGTTGTCGCCGACTACCAATTTTTGTGTAGCAAAACCGGCATAGGAAAACTCTAAGGTTTCGCCCTTAGCAGCCTGAATGTTGTATTTGCCGTCAAGGTCGGTGACAGTACCATTTGTAGTACCTGCTACCACAACCGTTACGCCGATAAGCCCTACTCCGGTGTCGTCAGTGACTATACCGGAAACGGTCGTGTTTTGTGCCGAAAGCCCTACACAAAACAGAGAAAAGACCAACATAGCAGCAAGGTGCCTAATGGTCTTTCCTAAAAAAGTATAGTAATTTACTTCTCTCATAGTTAATAGTTTTCATTAATAAGTTCAAAAGTGTAATATTAACACTAAGATAGCAAGTTATATATTAGAAAACAAAACGAAAAGCAATAAATGACGGAAAAAAAGTAATATTTAGCTTGTTACTCTGGTTTTTATTAGAAGAAAATATTGTGGGCTTTTTTTACTGCTGAAATCTAAAAAATATGTCAGCATCCTGTAGCGCGGCACTTCCAGTCCGCGAATGTAGAATGGTGCTTCCAGCCCGTTCATGCTAATACAAAACTAATGCGATGCGAACCGGAATACTGCGTTACAATAAATCCCGTACTTCCATTAGCGCAAAACCAAGCAAATTCAGTCCTCTCCACGTATCAGGATTTTCTATATTTTCAACATCTTTTGCCAAACCAATGCCCCAAATATTGTCCACAGGACTCGCCTCTACGAGTACGCGCGTACCTGTTTTGAGTAGAAAATCTTGTAGCTCAGGATGCTGACCAAATTTGAGGAGATTGCCTTGTACCACGATGTCTTCGCGGTGCGCCAACCAAGTCGTTTCATCAAAATTTTTGACTTGTCGCCCCAGTTTTTTGGCTTCTGCGGGTGTCTGCACTTCGAGGATGCGTTTGGCGATAGCCATGTCTTCAAACAGTTCGGCTTTTTTGTACATCATCCAATGTTCGGCAGTTTTGAAATGTAGGTTTTCGTATTCAAATTCGCTTTCCCACCATTGACTAAAACAACTTTTCCTGATGCTACCGTCAGGATTTGGGCGATGTCCCCAGAAGAAGATATATTTGAGGTTAGGAAGTGATTCGTATTGATTTTTGACCCATTCAAGATTGTATTTCATCGTGTTTTCGATTTTTTTAGTTGTAAAAATGAAAAACGATTTGCAGCACCAATTAGTTCCCATATCCTCTCTATCGCATTTCTCAAATGTAGAACGGTGCTTCCAGCCCGTTCATGCGAGGCGCAGACTGGAAGTGCCGCGCTACGTTAATTCCAATTTTTCAAAATTCACATCTACGCCATCCTTTACATTAATTTTTTTACCATCAACAAAAACCTCGTTTACACTGTAGCGCGGTACTTCAAGTCCGCGAATGTAGAACGGTGCTTCCAGCCCGTTCATGCGAGGCGCGGACTGGAAGTGCCGCGCTACG
>CALCMV010000453.1 GCA_937967535.1 uncultured Saprospiraceae bacterium | reverse complement strand
GCACCGCAAATGGGGCGTACTACTCCGCAGCCTAACCGAAGCCGACCTTAATCGCGAATTTATCCATCCCGAACACGGAAAACGCTTTACACTCCGCGAAAATATTGCTACTTACGCATGGCATGGCGAGCATCATTTGGCGCATATCCGACAAGCGTTGGGCAATTTTTAAATTTAATAAAAAGAAAACAAAAAGCAAATGAGTATGAAAAATAAAAATTACGTTCTTTTACTATTTCTATTTCAATTAATCCTATCGACAACTGGAAATTGTCAGTTACATAATAAACTATCTTATGACTTCAATGTAGGTATCAAACAACCAATTATAAAAGGAAAAGTGGTTAGAGATGTTGTAGAAAATTGTGGGGGATTTCACAGAAAAACTGCTGCCCAATTTGACCAACAACCGATTTATGCCAGATTATTTGTAAGTTTTGAAGTGGCTAAGAATTTCAAAAATTGGAATAGAATCAGAAATAAATTATATCAAAAAAGAAGAGTTTAATTACTTCACGAGCCCAATTTATCTGGATGTCATATACTTTCCTCTTAGAATATCGTCGGAATATTCAATCATTCGCTCAAAAATTGGAGAAATCGCTATCAAAGGAGGTGTTGGACATGTTTTTGGAAAAATAGTGATTGCCCCCGACCTTGTTGAGGAAGAGGGGGGCTTCAATTTTCAATCGGGAATCAAATACAAATTAAATGGAAAACTTAAAGGTATCTATTTCAATATAGACTATGAATTGCATCGGGAGAGGGTGCTATTCGACTTTGCCAGATTTTTTCAATTGCCACACCAAGATAACTGTCCGGTTTACCGTTATAAAAGAAACAGGAATTATGTAAATGTAGGGATAGGATTTGCGTTTTGAAGCAATAAAAATCAGATACTTCATGAATCTACCATCCAATTATCTCAACAGCACCAAAGAACTTTTTCGCTACTACAAACAACTCGGCGAAGGCACTTTCGAGCAATTGACCGAAGAAGAACTGTTTTGGCAATACAGCGAAACCAATAATTCTATCGCTATAATTGTCAATCATTTATGGGGAAATATGCTATCGCGTTGGACGAATTTTCTAACAGAAGACGGCGAAAAGGCATGGCGCAAACGCGACCTCGAATTTGAAGATGTCATCAAGACGGAAGCGCAACTCACAGAGCGTTGGGAGGCAGGTTGGGCATGTCTTTTTGAGGCTTTGGATTCGGTGAATGAGGAGAATTTTGACACCACGATTTACATCCGAAACATGGGACATACCATCACAGAAGCCGTCAATCGCCAACTCGCGCATTACGCCTATCATATCGGGCAAATCGTATTTATCGGTACACTCATTAAAGGCGAATCATGGACAAGTCTCTCCATTCCACGCGGAAAATCTACGGATTATAACCAACAGAAATTTGCTCAACCTAAACGAAAAGACGGCTTTTCAAAAGAATATCTTCAAAGACATAAAGAGGTAACCTGAAACATGCTCTTAGCATTACATATGAATAGTGTGTCCATCCCTGTTCGTATTCAATAATAATTCTTTACTTTTATGTTGAGATTTTTTCTCGACAAGAATTTGATTACTTTGCATTAATAAGTTCTCTGTTTTTTGGAATCAGCCAAATCAAAATTACTGATTGTAATTTTTGCGTTGGTAAAAACATGATAGCATTTAATATGCTAATTTTCAGCATTTTGCGAACCTTACTCGTCGGACATTTTCAAAATGTCAGACGACTTAGGCTTGTCCCGACGAATGACGGGGTTTATCTTCCAATTTAAATTACATCACCAACGCAATCCCTTACAATCAGCAAAATTAAATCATGAAACGCATACATTTATTTGAATTTGAGGATTCCGCTTGGTTTCCGAATTGGTTGCGGGTGTGTATGACGCGCCTAATTGTGGTGATGCACCGCCTGATGGGAACGAGTGAAGAATTGGCAAAAATCATTGACCGGGCATTGAGTGCATCGGGCAAGACAAAAATCATTGATTTGTGTTCGGGCAGTGGCGGACCAATGCCGGATGTGCTGCGAGTATTGGAAGAGCAATATAATCGCAAAAATATCGAACTTACTCTTTCAGATTTGTACCCGAATTTGGAAGCTGCCGAGCGTTTTAATTCCGAAAAAGATAATATCAGTTATGAAAGCCAATCCGTAGATGTGACCAAAATAGCTGCTGACCACCACGGACTTAGAACCATGATTTGCAGCTTCCACCACATGACTCCCGTACAGGCAAAAAAAATCCTGCAAAGCGCACAAAATGACCAAGCACCTATTTGTATTTTCGAGATTAGCGATAATAGTGCGCCGATTTTGCCTGCTTTGCTTATCTCATTTCCGATTACTTTTTTGATGTGTTTGTTTATTACGCCTTTGGCGCGTCCGATGTCTTGGCAGCAGTTGGTATTTACTTATTTGATACCGATTATTCCGATTTGTTATGCTTGGGATGGTTCGGTGTCGAATGTACGTACCTATACGCTCAAAGATTTGGACGAATTGATAAATGATATTCAAATACCCAATTACACATGGGAAAAAGGTACGATTGGCGGACGTATGAAGAAAATGTATTTGACGGGGATGCCAAGTGGGAATTAGGAAACTGGGAAATTAAAGGCATGTTTAGAATTGCAGTTGACTCTTTTATCTTCAAATTAGAATAATGTATTTAAACATAATTCAAAATTGAAAACTGCCACAAAGACACGAAGACACAAAGTATAAATTGCTGATAAGCATGAAAATTCTTTGTGTCTTTGTGCCTTTGTGGCAAAATTAAAGATGTGCCGTAGTATGTGTTT
>CALCMV010000452.1 GCA_937967535.1 uncultured Saprospiraceae bacterium | reverse complement strand
CTCATCTATAAAAATTACCTTGCGTTTGTCCTTTGATTTTTCGAGCATATCCGACAGTTGACCAAAGGCTTCAAACCATGTTTTGGGTGGTCGCACTTCCTTTCCGGCGGGTAGTACGCGAGCGAGTGCCGTATGGAAATTCTGCAACTGCGCGAGCGTACTCGCATTGGCAATACCCGACATTCTAAAGGTGAATTTATCGTCAAATGCCTTGCGTATCAACAGCGTTTTCCCAACCCGCCGCCGACCATATACCGCCACAAATTCTGACCGCCGACTATCCAATAACAAGCGAAGTCTTACCAATTCTTTTTCTCTTCCTATGAATGGTGTCATACTTTTATATTTGGCTGTAAGTGCATATTTTTACCTACTTACAGCTAAATATACGGTTTATTTAGCTGTAAGTATAGTTTTTAATGTACTTACAGCCAAATAAAATGGTATTATTATGAAGATTGGGCTTGTAATACTTGTTGGTATTTGTGGATATTTATGTGTAACTTGGGTTTTATTGTTTAATTTTATGCTCCTGTAGAATGGCAACGAAACACAAAGAACTAATAATGAAAGAACTAATAGAAAATGAAATTACTAATCAATTTATTGATTATCAAGAAGATAGTTCGATTGTTCCGTTATATTTCAGTGGAGATGTATTGGAGATGCTTAGTCAACTACCCGACGATTCCATTGATTGTTGTATGACAAGTCCTCCTTATTGGGGACAAAGGCAGTATTCGAGTGGTGGTATAGGCTTAGAAGACTCATTTGAAGATTTTATAGAACATCTATTGAATGTCACCTTAGAAGTACAGAGGGTCTTGAAAGATACGGGTTCATTTTGGTTAAATATGGGTGACACGTATAAGAAAAAATCATTGGTTGGAATTCCTTGGAGAATTGCTATTGCTATGATGGACAGACAGAAATGGACTTTGCGAAACAACGTAATTTGGAATAAACATAAAGGAGGTTTGGATAGTAGCAAAGACCGACTGCGAACTATACATGAGAATATTTTTCATTTTGTCAAAAAACCAAAAGGGTATTACTATAATGATGAAGCCATAAGAACAAAGGCAAGAAAAACTAAAGTCAAAAACGGTGCTGTAGTCTCTGCCACAGGTGTCACGGGAGTCAGATATAAAAGACAGATTGAATTATCTACTTCATTGAATGATAACGAAAAAGATAAGGCTTTGAAGGCATTGAATGAAGTATTGGCAAAGATACAATTGGGTGAAGTTTCTGATTTCAGAATGATTATCCGAAACCAACAAAGAACAACTCATTCGGATTCGGCAAAGGTTTCCGGGCGGGCAAAAGAACTCGTAGAAAAGGGCTTCTATTTTTTATTTTATAATCCAAAAGGAACATTACCAACGGATGTGTGGGACATTATCCCGGAAGATACACAAAAAAGAGAAAAACATTTTGCGCCCTTTCCGAAAGATTTGTGTAGAATCCCAATTTTGGCGACATGTCCCGAAAATGGAATTGTACTTGACCCCTTTTGCGGAACAGGAACAGCCATGACTGTTGCTTATGAACTTGGAAGAAAATCTATAGGAATTGATATTGCTAATGACTATCTCGAAATAGCAAAAAAAAGAATCAATGGACAGCAAACTCTCGGAATTTTTTAGTTACAGCACAAGCACAAACAAAGATTGGGAAAAAATTGTAAGGCATCAACAATGCAAGTACCTCTCGAACAAATGTATCAAAAACAGAAAAAGCCTACCGGATATTGCGCTTGGAACTTGTACAGTCAGATATGGCAAACAAGAGCGTGATATAATCATTTGTCCTCACAGATTGCTGCAAGACAAGAAAATCTTCATGGATAGCATCCATCTGCTTACCTTACACGAACCCGGAAATGAACTACACGTTATTCCTGAAATATCCATTCCGGGAGGTAGTGTTGATTATTTCATTGCATCGGTCAGAAAAGGAAAAGTCATTGATTTTGTGGGTATTGAATTGCAGACAATGGATACAACGGGTACGGTCTGGAACGAACGACAAAAATTTCTGAATAATAACAGCATTGAGGTTGAGGAAGAAGATTTGAAAAAGAAAAATTTTGGTATTAATTGGAAGATGACCGCCAAAACTATATTGGTACAATTGCACCATAAGATTGATACCTTTGAGCATCTCGGAAAACACTTGGTTTTAGCTGCCCAGGATTGCTTATTGGATTATATGAAAAGAGAATTTACTTTTTCAGATATTGGTGCTGCGAAGATTGGGAATCCGATGCACTTTCACACATACAGTCTTGAAAAACAACAAGATAAAACCTATAAACTTGAACTGTCTGAAAGGTTGAGTACCGATAGTGAGGGCTTGGCAAAGTGTCTCGGATTACAAGCGGATGCAAATATTGACTTGGAAGAAATATTGACAAAAATTCAGTCGAAAGTAAATAATAATACCTTGTTGACGGTTTGAAACTCGCCTTCATATGTGAATGTAGCATAACATTTGGATAGTCTCAATATATGATGTACTTTATGGCACTCAAAAAATCAAAATCTATTACACATTATGGATCAAAAAAAACCGCCTTGGTACTTCCTATTACTACTCATTTTGGCTGGAGAATCTATATTTATTCTTCCATTTGTTCTTTCGCGTGTCTTTAGACCTACGGTGCTTGAGGTGTTTGGTTTAGACAATGTGCAGTTGGGTTTTTGTTTTTCTATATATGGCATCGTGGCTATGATATCTTATCTTTTTGGAGGTCCTCTGGCAGATAAATTTGCTCCGAGAAAATTGATTGCAGTGGCATTATGGATGACCGCTTTGGGCGGATTGGTCTATGCTACTTTTCCGAGTTTTACCACATTAAAAATACTGTATGGGTATTGGGGTTTTACGACCATTTTTTTATTCTGGGCACCTTTGATAAAGGCAACGCGGGTCTGGGGCGGAACTACTTCGCAGGGCAAAGCCTTTGGTTTTCTGGATGGCGGACGAGGCTTGGTAGGCGCACTATTCGGGGCGATGGGTGTACTTGTTTTTTCATTATTTATTACTTCTGAAATTGCGATGGCGACGGTCTCCGAAAGTAGAGCTGCCTTCAAATATGTGATTCTTATATCCATTGCTACGATTTCCTTTGTAGGTGTATTGGTGTGGTTTTTTATGAAAACAGATAGCAATATAGAAAAGGACATCATCTTACAGAAAATCACGACATCACAGATACGAGAGGTCTTAGCTTTGCCTTCGGTATGGTTGCTAATGGTCATTATTTTATGTGCTTATGTGGGCTACAAAATCACAGATATATTTTCGCTGTATGCCCAAGACGTGATGTTGTATGACCAAGTGCAATCTGCCCAAGTGGGTACTTTTTTGCTGTTTGTTCGTCCTGTCGTGGGTGTCTTGATTGGCGTATTAGCCGACCGTACTCAAACGACACTCTGGTTGGTGCTTAGTTTTACATTTTCATGCTTTGGAGCATTATTATTCGCTACGGGTATCATTTCAGATTCATCGACAATTTTGTTTTTTATCTCCATTTTAGTCGTGGCGACCGGAATTTATGCTGCACGTTCTCTATACTTTGCGGTGATGGAAAGCGGGGAAATTCCTTTGGTGCTTACAGGTACGGCAGTTGGACTTATTTCTATCGTAGGTTATACGCCCGATATATTCGCAGGTCCTGCAATGGGCTACCTCTTAGATAGTTCGCCCGGCGAAACAGGGCATCAACATGTGTTTTATATGTTGGCTTTGTTTTCCTTTGTGGGCGGTATCGCGGCTTGGAATTATTTTCGGAGGTATGGAGGGAAGAATTGAATTATTGGGATTTTAGTGATGGAGGAGATAGAGAAGGCGGTTTAAAACTCACATTTACACGGATATTCGTTTGTGATATTTGGTGAATTTGGATGTATCGTGTAATTTTACAGCGTTGATAGCTTCAGAGGGATTTTCTGCGTGGGTTTATTTTTTTGTGAATTTTTCTTTGAGGTATTTGAAAAAATAAACTGAGTCTTAATGGAAAAATCAGTAAATCGTATTCATTTTGAAGATAGGAATGGAATTGAGTTCGAGAGATTGTGCTTTGCATATTTAGTAAAAACTAAAGAATGGGAACAAATTGATTGGTTAGGACAATCCGGAGGCGATAAAGGGCGAGATATATGGGGAATTGATTCAAATGGTAAAACTCATTGCTATCAATGTGCTAATTATAAACAATTGAAATTCAATAAAGTAGAAGAAGATATTGATAAGCTTATTGAAAATAAATATGATCCAGATTTTTTTGTTTTGATTTGTGGGGGAAATGTATCATCTGCGATGAAAGAAAAAATTAATGCTTATTCTAAGGATAAAGGTATTAGGAAAACTATTATATGGAGTGGTGTTGAATTTGAAGAAAAGCTAAGAAAAAATGCTCCTGAAATAATTAAGAGATTTGTAGATGGAGTCGAGTTTCCTGAGTTGCCAAGTGAATTAATAAAGTTTTCAAATAGATTAGATTATTTAACGGATGTTGAAATTATACAACTAATTTCTGAATGTTTCAATAGACCTGCATTTACAACACCTTTTAAAGAAGAAGTTTCAATTCCAAATTTTGAGAAGGCTATTACAGATACTATTGAGGTATTAAATACTGGGATGTATAGATTGAGAGACGGAACATTAATAAAGCAAATTCCTTCAAGACATAGAATACAAAGTTCGAGTTTAAAAAATATTTTTAATGAGATTACAGAAAAAGTAATCAAACTTAGATATTTACTTCAAAGACTTAAACACGAAGACAAAATAGAAAGATGCAAATGTAATGAGATTGACTGTCCTGTTTATTTAATGTCAACAGAAGCCTGTGACCTAATGGATAATTATAGAAGAGAAATACTTAGAGAAGTTGGAACTATATCAGGTATGAAATTAAATCTGAAGTAAATAGCAACAGCCAACAAAACATAACGGCTTTTATGCCGACGTTACTATAACCCTCACTCCACCTTCGCCCCCTGCAAAATCCAACACCGAATCTTATCCCTCTCCTCCGGCGTGATGCCTGTTTTATTATTCTGCGGCATATCCTTCGTGATGACGACGCGCTGCATAATTTTATCCGTCAATTTAGTGATGTCTTGCGGCGTATCATAGACCACGCCATTGGGCGGTGCCGTCCACACATCATCCGTCGGACTCGAAGAATGGCAAGTCACACATCGCTCCTGAATAATCGGGTAAATCTCCGTAAACGACACCTCATCGCACTCGCCACCAACGGGTTCGGGGGCGGTAATAAAGACGGTAGCAAACAAAATAATCACCGCAATCGGAATCACCCAAACCGATTCCTGTTGCTTTTCTTTCAGGTTGAGATAATGTTTGACGGCAGCACTTCCGAGCGACAACATCGCCAAAATCAACCACGGATATTCATGGCTGAAAGTACTCGGAAAGTGGTTGCTAATCATCACAAACAGCACGGGCAGCGTAAAATAATTATTGTGATAGGAGCGCAATCCGGCAAAATTTCCGAGTGCCGGGTCGAGATACGTGCCTTCTTTTGTGGCTTTGACC
>CALCMV010000451.1 GCA_937967535.1 uncultured Saprospiraceae bacterium | reverse complement strand
GGATTAGTGGTTCAATAGCATTACATCCATAACACTGCCTATGTTTTATGTTTCCCATAAAAATAGCAAGCCCTCTCATTCTTTCAAATGAGAGGGCTTCTATCATTTTTTAATATTATCAGCTAATGTGATATTCTTCCTCTTTTCTGCCTTGTCGGATGCCTAGTACGGCAACAATTGACATCAGCAATCCAAGTATAATCAAGCCCCATTCTCCGACTGTTGGTACTTCATCAGGCACACCACACATCGGAATTTCGAGCGTATAAATCATCGTACCACATGGCGTATTTGCACTAGTGATTTCCAAGTCAATAGAGCCTGCAAAATCACCTTCAAATGCTGTATAAACACCTGTATCCGGATCCCAATTGCCAAGACTAGCACCGCCTATCGCATTAGAAGCCAGCCCTATCACATCGCCCGGACAAGCCGGAGTCACTACGAGCATACAGCCCGGTCCGGCAGGTGCGATATTCGGCGCAAATGGGTAAACTGTGATATTTACCGTACCTGCTGCAAAACGCTCACCATCATTACAAATCACTTCGGCGTATAAAGCAACAATACCCGCATCACAAGTACCTGCTGCGGTACTGTCGTCATGGTCAATATCACCGCCATCATACTGCATTGTAAGTGCTGCATCTGTGTACCAAATCACATCACCTGTAATCAGGGAAATATCACCGATACCTGCCAAAATACCTGCTTCGGCACTGCTCAGGTCGGGTGTCAAACCACCGCAAACTTCCGCCGTAGCCATTGGTTCTGTGGTCGTTGTACAAGCATCGCCACCGCCATTGCCATCATCAGTACATTCGGGTATGCTAACAGTAAGTGTACCACTATCACATGGAGCAGTACCGCCTGTTACTTCTATATCGAATGTACCAGCCGCATCGTTGAGTTGTGCAGTGTAAATACCTGTTGCTGCATCCCAATTCGCAAGGTCAACTCCGCCTGTCGCGTTGGATACTGCACCAAGCATTAAATTCGGACAATCCGAAGCTGCTACTACTGTCGTACAACTACCCTCTCCCGGAGGCGTTACTTCTGCGAATGGATAAATCGTAACCGTAATCGTTCCGGCGTTGATACTTTCACCATCCAAACAAACGACCTCACCATAAAGTGTAACTGTACCCGGATTGCAAGTTCCGGCTGCATCTGAATCTGAATGATTGATTGGTCCGCCTGCTGTGTATGGCGTTGTCAAAGTATTATCAAAATACCAATTCACTGCATTTGTTACCAATGACGGGTCGCCTATACTGCCTAATATTGCTGCGTTAATAGCCGTTAAATCAACCGCCGCACCGCCACAAGACTCAATACTTTCCATAGCAATATCAAGCGTTGTACAATCATTCGGGTCAATGACTTCATCTACAAATGCAGGGTCTTGGTCATCTTCGTCCGTTGCATCATTACCGTCATTTGGTGTACCCGTACCATCACCTCCGATGAAATCGTCATCAGCACCGCCCGGTGTACCACCTGCATCGTTAGTTGGGTCATTATCCGCTGTGCTATCATCATCCGTTGGTGGCGTATTGTTCGGGTCCATATCGTCGTCAGCTTCGCCGATTTCTGCATAATTCACCAAATCTGCCATGCTGCCTACAAATGGGTCATTCACCGTCAATACTATCGTAATCGTTTGTGTAGCACCTGCTGTGAGGGAAGCAATCACTTGGTCAGGATTGCCATCACCATCGGTATCTGCCCAAGCCGGATTCAATGCCGGGTCGAAGGTATATCCCGCAGGTACAAAGTCATTCACCAAAACATTGAAGGCATCTACTGTACCCTGATTGGTTACAGTAATATCGAAACTGACATTATCGCCGGGTGCTACGGTACTTGCTTGTCCTGCACTTAGTGTTTTGGCTAATGCTAAATCGAAACCTGTACCACCTGTATCACTACATTCTGTTATGGTAATCGTTTCGGTAGAAACACAAGCAAAGCAGTCTGTGACTGTCAATGTATAAGTTGCTGTGACACCTACCGTAATTGTAACCGGAGGCAATGTTTCGAGTGCATCGCTTGGATTTGCAATCGGAATGACACCTGAATCAAAGCCGTCTGTACCTGTCCATTGGTAAGAGGCTGTACAGTTCATTTGCTCTTCACATTCTGCAAGAGGCGTTTCGTATGTAAATGCCTGACCATCATCAGGTATCGGTGCGTTGAATGCCATGGACTGGAATGTGGTATTACATCCACCGCCCGGTGTGGTTATAGTGACATTAAAATCGAAAAATTGTCCCGAATCACCCCCTACAATATCTGTTATAGTCATTGCCCAAGAACCTGCATTGGCATCCGAGCCAATCAGACCACTTAATGCTGCTGCACCACCAACGGGCTGCCAAGTACTTCCGGCAGGCGGTGGTACACCATTATTCCAATCTAAAACAGCTGCGTTTGGATCATTTGTAAAACAGAAACTAAATTGGTCGTTTGGTGTATCTGTACCTATCGGGCAACAAACTCCTGTAATCAAGTTGACCATTGTGCCGTCAGGCGCAACCAAATCAAAACTCAAATCTGAAATGAAAGTATGTTGGAAATTCAAACAAATTTCAATAATAGAATTGGCTTCGATAATACATTGCGGTGCTTCGCCGCCGCAGTAGTCGAGGCAGAAGCCCGGTCCGGATTGTGAAGTTCCTGTCAGGTCAAATGTTTCACCTGCACAAACAACTGCATCATCTCCGCTAGTCAATACAGGTGGTGTATCAATAAATACTTTGACCTCTTGTGTAGCAGAACATCCATTTGCATCTGTAATAACAACAGTGTAAGTACCTGTTCCGAGTCCTGAAATATCTTGTGTCGTGGCTATTGGCGAATTGAAATCGTAAGCGCAAGCACCACTCAATTCAAACCATTCGTAAGTGTATGGTGCAAGCCCGTTCACAGGCGTAGCCGATAAGCAGCCCGGCTCGCAGAATACATAAATATCCGGCAATATACCCGTATTATTTCCGGGGAATGTACCTTCTAATCCTTCAAAAACATTGCTTGGTACAGGACCTGCCGCACAAGCCATCACATCTGCGTCAAAATCGTCACAAGCAGTCGGGTCGGGACAATTTGGAATGGAAATCGTGACTGTACCTGCATCACATGGTGCAGTACCGCCTGTTATTTCCAAATCAAATGTACCTGCCATATCGCCTATTTGTCCGGTGTATGTATTGGTAGCCGGATCCCAATTGGCGAGGTCAACTCCACCCGTTGGGTTGGAAGCCGCACCAATCATGAAATTAGCACAAGTAGAAGGTGTAAGAGTGACTACGCAATCTTCGCCCGGCGTTACTGTCGGACCAAATGGCAATACGGTAATCGCTACCGTACCCGCGTAGATACTCGCGCCATCATTACAAACGACTTCACCATAAAGTACCACAGTTTCAGGGTCGCAAGTGGTATTGGAGTGGTTGACACCTGTACCTGCTGTGTATGGCATGGTTTGAGCAGCATCGAAGTACCAATTGACGGCACTCACTATCAGTGTCGGGTCAACTACACTAGTCAAAATATTCGTTTCTATCGTTGCCAAATCCGGTACTGTACCGCCACAAATATCAAGCGTCTCCATTGCTTGGGTCAATGCTGTACAATCGTCGGCTGTACCATCATCATCACAAGCCGGAATATCAATCGTTACCGTACCCATATCGCATGGGGCAGTACCTCCTGTTATTTGAAAATCAATCGTACCTGCTGCGTCGCCGAGTACACCTGTATAGCTCATAGTAGCCGGATCCCAATTGGCAACGTCTGCACCGCCTGTTGCATTAGAAGCAGCACCGAGCGTCAAACCACCACAAGCCGGAACTTCGAGCATGACGATACATCCTGTACCCGGATTGACTTGCGGACCGAATGGATAAACGGTCAGGTCAATTTGTCCGGCAGGAATGATAACACCGTCATTACAAACTACTTGTGCAAATAAGGTCACAGTTTCGGGGTCGCAACTTGCGCCTGAATGGTTGATGGCTGTACCCGTAGTGTATGGCATCATAAATGCAGCATCGGTAAACCAAAGCACTGCACCTGTGATAAGGGTCGGGTCAGCCACACTTCCGAGTATAGCAGCTTCGGCAGCCGATAAATCCGGTGCTTGTCCGCCACAAACTTCTGCTACTTCCATAGCAGGTGTGAGTGTCGTACATTGGTCTGCCACGCTACATTCTGTAACTGTCACTTCGGATGTGGTTGTACATCCGTAGCAATCCGTTACAGTCAATGTATAAGTTGCTGATACACCAACCGTAACCGGAACAGGTGGTAGTGTATTCAACATATCCGTCTGAGGTGTAATCGGAATCACACCGGAATCAAATCCATCTGTGCCTGTCCATTGGTAAGAAGCAATACAATTTGGTTGGTCAACACATTCTTCGATAGGTGTTTCGTAGGTAAATGATTCTCCGGTATCCGGTATCGGCGCACCAAATACAGGTGATTGGAATACAGTATTACAATTTGTACCTGTTATTGTTACATTGAAACTTTCAAATTGACCGGAATCACCACCGATGATGTCGGTTACAATCATTGCCCAAGGACCGCCATTGGCATTTATACCTGCCAATCCGCCAAGTACTGCTGCGCCGCCTTCGGGTAGCCAGTTGCCGGAAATACCTACACCAAGTCCGAGTAAATCCGTATTGACAGAACCTGTTGTATTCCAATCTAATGCCACTGCACCGCCGCTTGTATCATTGGTAAAGCAGAACATCGTAGCATCATCAGCTCCATTCGGACAACATTGACCCATGACAAGCGGAATGACCGTACCATCAGGTGCCACCAATTCAAAACTCAAATCAGATATAAAGGTATGGGTAAATTCCATACAAACCGTAATAATCGCATCTGTATCTATCGGACATGCAGCCAATGCACCGCTACAGTATTCCAAACAGAAGCCCGGTCCGGGTAATGCTGTACCTTCCAAATTGAAGGTTTCTCCTGCACAAATTTCTGCATCATCAGGAAGGGTCAAGGTCGCATCTTCGTCGATGAATACTTTGACTTCTTGTGAAGCTGTACAGCCATTGTCGTCCGTAACCACTACGATGTATGTACCTGTACCAAGCCCCGAAGCATCGGGTGTATTGGCAATAGGTGAATTGAAATCGTAAGCACATTCCATGCTCAACTCAAACCATTCGTACATAATCGGTGCTGTTCCGCCTGTGGGGAATGCTTCGACGCAACCCGGTTCGCAGAATACATATACATCCGGTAAAGTACCTAACTGACCATCGGGGAATGTACCCTCAAGGTCTTCAAATACCTGTGTGGGTGCAGGTCCGGCAGTGCATGCACCTATATCTACCATGAAATTATCGCAACCTGTTGTGTCAGGATTGCAAGCCGGAATATCAACTGTAATTGTACCTGTATCGCAAGGTGCTGTTCCGCCTGTTATCATAAAGTCAAGTGTACCTGATAGGTCGCCGTCTTGTCCGGTGTAGGTTCCGGTGGCGGGATCCCAATTTGCCACATCTGCACCGCCCGTTGGGTTTGTAGGTCCATTGAGAGTGAGATTCGGGCAATCCGGTACACTTACCATGACTACACAACTATCATCCGTTGGTGGTACAACTTCCGCAAATGGATAAACTGTAATATCAATTTGTCCGGCAGGAATTGTTGTTCCATCATTACAAACAACTTCGGCAAATAATATCGTCATTTCAGGGTCGCAAGTCGCGCCTGAATGATTTATCGGTGCGCCTGTATATGCCATCGTCAAGGCTGCATCAGTATAGAAATTGACCACACCGGTAATTTGTGTCGGGTCGGCTACACCTGCGAGTACATTGGCTTCTGCTGCAGTCAAATCAGCAGGATTGCCACTACACAAGTCTTGTATCTCCATGATTGGTACAAGCGCCGTACAATTGGTAGTGTCGGTACACGTAATCATTAGGGTGTCCATAGCGACACAACCGAAGCAGTCCGTTACGGTCAAGATATAGGTTACATCCATGCCCGTTCCCGTAATGGATACCGGCGGTAGTGTTTCCAACATATTTTGCTGATTCGCAATTGGAATGACACCTGAATCGAAACCGTCCGAACCTGTCCATTGGTAAGAAGCTGTACAATTTTCTTGCTCTTCACATTCTATCGGTTCGGTCATAATTGTAGTCGGTACAAAATCAATGATTGGCATATTAATATCTACCTCAACACTCAATTCGCAATCAGGATTGACAATATCTAAGGTGAATGTATTGAAGAAGCCCTCAAAGCCTACCAAATCGTCCAAAATAATCACTTGCCAAGTACCGCTATTCGCATCAATACCATTAAATATGGAGAATGCACCTTGTCCGCCTTCGGGGAACCAGTTGCCGGAAACACCGATACCTAATCCGGCAGCATCTGCTGTACCTCCCGGATAGTTATTCCAATTTAAAGCATCTAAAGCACCGCCCGGCAGTACACCACCACCTACAGAAGCATCGTTGGTAAAACAAAGATTACCGTCCATATCAGGATTTGGATAGGCTTGTGATGATACTAAGGTCAATAATGTACCATCGGGTGCTTGCAATTGTAAGTTCAAATCCGAAATCCAAGTATATTCAAAATCAAAACAAACGGTAAATATGGTATTATCATCAATCAGACAAACAGGTAGTTCGCCTTCACAATATTCAAGGCAGAAGCCGGATGTTGGGAGTGAAGTTCCCTCTAAATCGAAGGTTTCGCCCGCACAAACTTCTGCATCATCATTTGTAGTGAGTTCAGGTGGTGTATTGACAAATACTTTCACCTCTTGTGAACCTGTACAGCCATTGGCATCCGTAATGACGACCTGATAAACGCCCGAACCTAAGCCCGAAGCATCTTGTGTATTGGCTATTGGCGAGTTAAAATCGTAAGCGCACTCATCGCTCAACTCAAACCATTCGTACATCAAAGGTGCAGTGCCGCCCATAGCAACACCACTTACGCAGCCCGGCTCACAGAATACATATACATCGGGTAATATACCCAACATATCCATTGGAAATACGCCTTCTAAATCTTCAAATATCTCGGTAGGTGCAGGTCCATTGGCACAGGGTGCTACGTCAACCATGAAGTCATCGCAATTTACGTCGCAAGGTTCGACCATAATCGGTCCGATAACAACTGAACAACCATCTGCATCTACGATTGAAATGTAATAATCTCCTCCATCCAAATCCATAAATTCAGGCATAGCAGAGGCATCCGTGACGGTAGCCGTAGCAATCGCGTCACTCGCATCCGGCATCATTCCAATTGTCACCATGTAATCAGGTGTACCGCCGCTAATATCTGTAATATCCAATTCGCCACAATTCTCAGAGACTGCTATAGCGGTAATTTCTCCAACAGTTACTACTACTTCTTCGGTAGAGACACAGCCGAAACAATCTGTTACGGTCAATGTATAAGTCGTAGTTCCCACAGGAGGATTCACCGGAAATGGTGGGAAGGTCTCTAATTGGTCAGATTGATTGGCAATAGTAAGTATGCCTGAATCAGAACCGTCGTCGCCCGTCCATTGGTAAGAAGCAGTACAATTGGGTTGTTCTTCACATTCTTCAATAGGTGTTTCGTAGGTAAATGATTCTCCGGTATCCGGTATCGGCGCACCAAATACAGGTGATTGGAATACAGTATTACAATTTGTACCTGTTATTGTGACGTTGAAACTTTCAAATTGACCGGAATCACCGCCGATAATATCAGTGACAATCATCGCCCAAGGACCGCCGTTGGCATCTATACCTGCAAGTCCGCTCAATACACCAGCACCGCCTTCAGGCAACCAGTTGCCGGAGATTCCTGCTCCTGTCCCGAGTAAGTCTGCATTTGCCGAACCGGTTGTATTCCAATCTAAAGGCACTGCACCACCATCTGTCTCATTGGTAAAGCAGAACTGTGTTCCATCTTCATCGCCATTAGGACAACATTGTCCCATCACAAGCGGAATCACCGTACCATCAGGTGCCACCAATTCAAAACTCAAATCTGATATATAAGTATGGGTAAATTCCAAACAAACGGTAATAATCGCATCGGCATCAATCGGACAGACGGGTAATGCACCACCGCAGTATTCCAGACAGAAGCCCGGACCGGGTAGTGATGTACCTTCTAAATCAAATGGTCCAACGGCACAAAGCGTGGTATCTGCCGAAGCGTTCAGGGTTGGTGCTTCGTCCACAAATACTTTGACTTCGAGCGAATCTGTACAGCCATTGGCATCTGTAACAATAGCAATATATGTACCCGTTCCAAGCCCGGAAGCATCCGGTGTATTGGCTATGGGTGCATTGAAATCATAAGCACATTCCATGCTCAATTCAAACCATTCAAAGGTCAGTGGTGCTGTTCCGCCCGTTGGGAAGGCTTCCAGACAACCCGGCTCACAGAATACATATACATCGGGTAAAATACCCAACTGACCATCAGGGAAAGTTCCCTCCAAATCTTCGAATACCTGCGTAGGTGGAGGTCCGGCAGCACAAGCGTCTATATCAATTACGAGGTCACATTCTAATTCACATGGTTCTACCGTAACAGGACCGATGATGACTGAACAACCATTGGCATCAACAACTGAAATAAAATAATCACCAGCAGCCAAAGCCGTAAATTCATTCATCGCGGTGGCATCCGTAATTGTAGCAGTAGCCAAAGCATCACTCGCATCAGGATTGAACCCGATAGTAACCGTATAATCAGGTGTACCGCCCGTAAGGGTCGTAATATCTAGTTCTTCGCAAATCGGCGAAGTAGCTTCCACCATAATTTCATCCCCAACCGTAATTACAACTTCTTCGGTAGAAACACAGTCGAAGCAATCCGTTACTGTGAGCGTATAGGTAGTAGTACCCGGAGGTGGTGTGATAGTGGTTAGCGGGAATGTTTCGAGTAAATCTGTTTGTGGAGTAATGGTTTGTACTCCTGAATCAAATCCATCCGAGCCTGTCCATTGGTATGTAGCCGTACAATTCGGTATTTCTTCACATTCAATCGGTTCGGTCATAATTGTGGTGGGTACAAAATCAATGATTGGCATATTAATATCCACTTCAACATTCAATTCGCAGTCAGGATTGACAATATCTAGGGTAAATGTATTGAAGAAGCCCTCAAGTCCCGGCAAATCATCTAAGATAATCACTTGCCAAGTACCACTATTTGCATCTACTCCATTGAATACTCCGAATGCACCTTGCCCACCTTGTGGAAACCAATTACCGGAGATACCAATACCCAGTCCGGCAGCATCTGCTGTACCTCCCGGATAATTATTCCAGTCTAATGCATCTAATGCACCACCGGGTAATACGCCATTTCCTGCATTAGCATCATTCGTAAAACACATATTACCATCCATATCAGGATTTGGATAGGCGGCTGAAGATACTAATACAAGCTGCGTACCGTTAGGTGCTTCTAATATCAAATTCAAATCTGAAATCCATTCGTATGTAAAATCAAAACATACGGTAAATACGGTATTATCATCAATAATGCAAACAGGTAATTCGCCTTCACAATATTCTAAACAAATACCGGGACCGGGCAGTGATGTACCTTCAAGGTCGAAGGTTTCGCCCGCACAAAGTGTCGTATCGGCAGAGGCGGTCAATGTAGGTGGTTCGTCCACAAACACTTTGACTTCGCCTGTTGCTGTACAGCCATTATCATCTGTCACTACGACTGAGTATGTACCTGTACCTAAGCCCGAAGCATCGGGGGTATTGGCTATAGGTGAATTGAAATCATAAGCACATTCACCACTCAATTCAAACCATTCATACATATAAGGTGCTGCACCACCTGCACCTGCTGCTTCTACACAACCGGGTTCGCAGAATACATAAATATCCGGTAAGATTCCCGTCATATCCATCGGGAAAGTACCTTCCAAGCCCGTTAAAACTTGAGTAGGTGCGGGACCGGCAGCACATGCGCCGACTGTTACCGTAGGTAAATCGGTTACTGTGAAGCATTGTGATGTTATTTCAAAACAATCGGCAGGTTGGGTAATCGTATTGATGTCGCCGCTTGAGTAGTCGGGCGCACCTGTGGCAGTTTGATAACTGACACCATATATACAGTAATCTCCGGGTGCTGCGGGGGTAAACATTCCATTAGTATTCGGACCGGTAATGATAGCTCCGGCAGCATCCGTCAAAACGTAATCGTAAGCATAATCGGGCAGCATAGCTTCTGTGCCATCCACCACTCCGGTGATAGATTCTCCAATACAAATATCATCAATCGGTGCTAAAGCTCCGGCTGCTGCCTCACAGCAAGAGAATAGGAGTGTTTGGTCGCAAGTAGATTCATTACCACATTCATCTGTAATAGTATAAGTTCTAACTATCATTCCTTGATTAGCAGCACCGGGGCAAGGTGTTACTTCGTCGGCAGAAGCGAGGGTCATCATTCCACAATCATCCATTGCAGTACCGCCAAGTCCTTCGAATGCGGCTATATCAGCCGCTGCCGCAGGAATGTCTGTTTCTAAAGTATATACAGTCGGGTCGTCGGGTGGACAAGTGATAACCGGGGGAGTAGCGTCGGGGGCAATAGTAATCGTTTGTGTATAAGTAGTTTCATTTCCACAATCATCCGTTGCTGTCCATGTGCGTGTGATAATACGCGGATCAGGACATACAGCTGCATCATCCACTTCTTCAAATACTACTTCTTGTGGGTCTGTACAATCATCGGTTGCAGTCACAGTTGCAGCAGGAGGTATCGCATCCGCACAAGTAAGATTTTCATCCGCAGGTTCTTCGCTCAATACGGGCGGTGTGGTATCGGGTGCAATGGTAATAGTTTGTGTATAGGTTGCTTCATTCATACACGCATCGGTAGCCGTCCATGTGCGCGTGATGATGCGCGGGTCGGGGCATACGCCCATGTCATCCGTTTCCTCTAAAACAACTTCAATAGGCATAGTACAGTCGTCCGTCGCGGTAATTGGATCAGCAGGTGGAATCGCGTCTGTACAAATCAGATCCAAATCGGCAGGCATATCACTCAACACTGGTGGCATATCGTCTGCGGGAACATCAATAGTTTGAGTATAAGTGGTTTCATTTCCGCAATCGTCTGTTGCCGTCCATGTACGTAAAATCACAGTGGGTTCGGGACAGGTTCCCATAGTAGTTTCTTCAAATACCACTTCCTGCGGATTGGTACAATCGTCCGTAGCCGTAATCGCAGGTACTTCGGGAATAGGATCACCACAAACCAAAGTAATATCCGCAGGTTCTTCACTCAATACAGGTGGTGTTGTATCCGGTGCAACTGTTATCGTTTGGGTGTATGTGGTTTCATTCATACACTCATCCGTAGCTGTCCATGTGCGCGTGATAATGCGCGGGTCGGGACATACGCCCATGTCATCCACTTCTTCAAATACTACTTCTTGCGGGTCGGTACAGTCATCCGTTGCGGTAATTGGGTCGGCAGGTGGAATCTCATCTGCACAAGTTAAATTTAAATCGGCTGGCATATCACTCAATACAGGTGGAGTGACATCCGGCGCAATAGTTATCGTTTGGGTGTAAGTCGCTTCATTCATACAGGCATCCGTAGCCGTCCATGTACGTGTGATAATGCGTGGTTCGGGACATACGCCCATATCCTCTGTTTCCTCAAAAACCACTTCGATTGGGTCTATACAATCATCCGTTGCCGTAACCTCATCAGCAGGCGGGATAGCATCTGTGCAAATCAAATTCAAATCAGCGGGCATATCACTCAATACAGGAGGTGTATCATCCGGTGGAATATTAATCGTTTGAGTGTATGTTGTTACATTACCACAATCGTCAGTAGCCGTCCATGTACGCATGATGACCGTGGCTTCAGGGCAAGTTCCCATTGTAGTTTCTTCAAATACTACCTCTTGCGGTTCAGTGCAATTGTCGGTAGCTGTTATTGTGGGTACTTCAGGAATAGGCTCGCCACATACCAAATCAACATCAGCAGGCATTTCGCTCAATACAGGCTCTTCGGTATCAGGTTCATAGGTAAACGTCTGCATACACATAGCCTCCAAACCACAATCATCGACAGCCGTAAATAGGTAAGTAATCACACCTCCGGCACAAGGGTCTATTTCATCCGGCATCAAATCCGGCACACCGTCAATGGGTGTTTCAAACATCGTACAATTATCAGTTGCCGTTGCCTGTCCGGGCGTAGGTACTTCTCCGCAAAGTAAAGGTGTATCGGCAGGTTCGGGACAAGTAATGACAGGTGCTTCTTCATCAGCAACAAAGGTGAATGTCACTGTACAAGGCAGACTTACATTTCCACACTCATCGGTAGCTGTATAAGTTCTTGTAATTACCCCTCCTACGCAAAGGTCTATATCAGCAATCGTCAAATCATCCATCATTTCGATGGTGATGGCATCCGGCGCAGTGCAGTTATCCGTAGCGGTAGCCATAACGTCGGGCAAAGCCGTTGTATTACAATCTAAGCCTGTCACATTATCAGGACAAGTAATAACAGGTAGTTCAGTATCTTCTGCAATATCAAAAGTCGTCATATCACGACAATCACCTGCTGCTATTGTTCCGCAAGCTTCGTAGGGTATAATTTCTTCCAATTGTACTTGAATAGGTCCGCAACCTGTCACAGTCAATTCTCCGGTAGCTTCATCTATGGTAGCCGGACCGGATAGTACTGTCCAGTTTTGCATCACTGCACCTACATAAGCCGGGCTTGTCACAGTAGGTGTAAGCACATCATTCGGACAAGCAGGTGTAGGGTAGGTAAATGCGGGTACAGGTTGTTCGGCGATAAGGACGAAGGCAGTAGCGGTCGGAGGCGTATAACAAGATATAGGTAAACCGGCACAGTTTTCAAAGATATTCCATGTCACCTCATAGCAACCCGGCGCAGTAAACATAACATCATTGCCGTTCACCGTACCACCATTGTTTACCGTAACGGTTACTTCAGGATTACCTGCGGGGGTAAAGTCACCCGGATTACCGTCAGCATCTACCATCAAATCAGTAAACAAATCTGTAACCGGAATAGTAGAATTGATAGGAGCAGTCAGGCATCCTAAATCTTGGTCATTAGCCGTAATCGGTGGCGGCAAAGACTGATATTCCCAACTAAATTCTGTAATCTCAACACAGTTTCCTTCTATTTGACCATCATTATCAAAATCGCCCGGTCCGAAAGGTATGTTACATACATTATCCACTTCTGCTGCCTCTGTTCCCGCATTTCCACCGCAGGTTTGCAAAACTATGGTAATAACACCGTCGCAGGCATCTTCACTAATATCTTGTGCTGCAATATTAATCGTTGTGCAGGCTTGGGTAGGATCACAGTCAGGAACATCAACTCCGGTTGATAAACCGTTTTCAATTGTCCCGATTAATGTGCCTGCGCCATTTAATACAAATACAGCTTCATCCAAAGGATTACCTAAGTTTCCTCTGAAATCTCCCCTTCTACAAACAGTAAGCGTTGCATCTGAGCAAACAACGGTTTTTTCACCTGGAATCTGAAAGTCGAATTGAAAATCAGGTCCTTCTTCTGAAGATCCAACTGTTCCGAAATCAGCATCACAAAACTCTGCTGTAGTAGCAAAGTATTCTGTTGCAGGGTTTGGATTACCGGGATCTTCATTAATCGTTTGAGTAGTAATAATTCCAACATCTCCTGGATTAGGTGCACATTGTGCATATACTGTATTATTGCAAAGATTGAATAATGCCAACAGGCTCATTGACGTGAATAAAGGTAAAATCCTTTTCATAGTATTTGAGTTTCAATAATTCTCATATCACCAACAATCATGTAACAGCAAAATCTATATTTGTGTACAATGATTTTCGGATACAAAAAACTATATAGAATAAATTGGAATTGCTACGGAAAATCCGAAGCATTTACAGGGTACAACGGTTTCTATTGATAGTTGATTTGGGTAGTCGTTATTATCAATAAAAGTTGCTGTAGGAGAGTGTTTGATAACACGACACAGATACTTATGAGAAAAACCACAAGTATATTCATTTGATTAATAGAAATATGTACTAAATTAGTATTAACATGAATAGTAAATCAATTATTCTCTGTCACAACTAAAGCACAATTCAGTACAATGATAGGTCTTTTTTCAAGAAAAAAGAATTATTTTCTTTACAATTTGCCATTTTAATGGCATCAAAATGAGTAGTCTATTAATTATTAGCAATTCACGAATTCTGCAACTTCACACTTTTTCAACATCACGCATAATTGTTTTTTCAAATATTTCAATAGGTAAATCCGGCGCATATCCCAAGCCAAATGCTCGTGAACTATCCATTGAAACATCGGCAGGACGTGGTGCAGACAAATTCAATTCGGCTTGGGTGAGTGCTTGAACATTCGCCTGAGAAAATCCGAAAACCTCTACCATTTGCATCGCAAAATCATAACGCGAAATTGACGCTTTTCCACCCAAGTGCCATATCCCCGTTTTTTCTTTTTCGAGTAATAAAAATAAACCTCGCGCAGCGTCCGCCGCATGTACGGGTGTACGGTATTCGTCGGTAAATGCTTTTAGTAAAATACCATTTTCCAGACGATGTTTCCAATCCAAAAAGAAGTTGTTTGTGTTAGGTAAATTACCGTACATCAGCGGCATACGGCATACGGTTGAATGTGGGTATTCAAGTAGTATCGTTCGCTCAGCATCAGCTTTTTGCAATCCGTATTCGCTGAGTGGACTTGGTGAGTCTGTTTCATGGTAAGGTGCATTTTTTCCGTCAAAAACAAGGTCAGTGGAAGTAAACATTAAGGGAATATTTGCCTTAGCACATTGCTTGGCGATTTGACGAGGAACTTCTACATTAATTTGGCGAGAAAATGCGGGATTCGATTCGCACAAAGCAGCCTTAGAAAGGGCTGCGGTATGTATTACTGCGTCCGGTTTGATTTGTTCAAATAAAGCCTCTACCCTACCCTTTTGTGTCAGATTAATTTGGTGAAATTCACCTTGTTCTTTTGGTGTATTTTCGTGGTATGTACCGATGATTTTCCAATCACTTTGAATGTGTCGCAAAATATATCGTCCTAAGAAGCCGGACGCGCCTGTGAGGAGTAATTTTTTCATACTAAAATCCCCGTTGCCAACATAAATAAAATAGCTGCGCCTCCAATAGCTCCCAATGTAAGTCCGATAATAGCGTGAATTTTCCTTTCGTTTTGGTTGGGATTTAGCCTCATTCGGTTTAGCGCAATCGCGCCTAAAATTACGGCGATAACTCCCGTCAATGGTGTCAATAACAAACCAATTATCGCAGCACCCAACGAAGGCACCCATCCCAACCACACACTCAATAAAGCCAACACACTGAAGCTGCCAAGTACTAATGATGCAGTTGCCAATCTATTCGTTTTCACATCAGTTTGTTTTTGT
>CALCMV010000450.1 GCA_937967535.1 uncultured Saprospiraceae bacterium | reverse complement strand
AGTGACGGGTATGGATTTGTCGGAGATGCTGGGGCAGGCTATGGGAGGAGAAGGGATGTTTGATATTTTTGGTGATGATGAATATGACCTGAATCCCAATCCCAAATTTCCCGAAGATTCGTCGGTGCGGGTTGTCAAGAGCGTGAAGTCACCCATTATGCAAAAAGTGAATATGAAAAATTGGGAAGGAAGGGTCATTAATGCCTATATAGATGATGAGGCTGAAGCGGTGTATGAGGTTGTTTTTGATAGTATTACGCTGAATGCCATGTCTGAAAAGTATATTAAGGAGGCGGTTGATGAAGTGGAAAGTTTTGGGCAGTATATCTTCCACGAAAATCAACTGGAAGCCAGCAAACCTCGCGATACATTTGACAAAACCATCGCCACTTATCGCACCAAATACCACAGCTATACATGGGAATATCTGGAAGCTGAACAGAGGGTGATGCTCAAAGAAATCATGTTGGCACAACCTCAGTTGACTGACCACGAAAACTGGATGAACTACCTTAATCAAAATATCCGCTTTCCTTTCGATGTCGTCACGATGGGCAACCTGAATAATCCACCCGGAGTAAAAGCCAAATTGATGAATATTGAAGATATAGATGCGACGGCGGGAGTTGTGGTGAATATAAGAATTCCGCGTGTAGGTACACAAGCCTACCCCTTGATGGATCTCAATTGTGCCAAGAAAAAGGATAAACGACAGATAATTCTTGACCTCTATCACGAATGGGCAGATGAAGAACTGGACTTGTTTCCGGGGCTTTGATGATTTGACGAGTTGTTGGGTTGATGAGTTGTTGATTTGTTGAGTTGATGGGTTGTTGGGTTGTCGAGTTATTGGATTGGTTAAATTACCAAATTGTTAAAATTCTCCTGAAATCCTCAAAATCTCTTATCTTTGTTATTATGAAAAAATTAACCTTACTAATATGCAGTTGTTTGGCTGCTATAATGATGTTCAATTCTTGTTCTAATGATTTGGACTTGGTGGATACTTGGAAGGATATTCCGATTGTATATGGTTTGTTGAATGTCAATGATACGGCACAATATATCAGAGTGGAGAAGGCGTTTTTGGATGAGGAGACAAGTGCATTGGTGATTGCCCAAGAACCGGATTCTTTGTATTATGATAATATCTCGGTAGAATTGGAGGAAATTAATGAGAATGGCGCGGTAGAATTTACTTTTTCTATGGATTTGGTAGATGCTAATTTGGAAGGCTACCAAAGACCTGAAGGAATATTTGCCGCCAGCCCAAATTATGTCTATAAAACAACCGAACCACTCAATCCGGAGCGTCGGTATAATCTGGTGATTATCAATGGAGATAATGATAATGTAGTGACTTTGCAGGAGAGAAACGGGCAACGTTCAATAGGTTTGATTGGTGATTTTATTACTTTGAGTCCTTCTAATAATTCTAATTTCAGGCTGAAACTTGAACCCGGCGACCGAACTCCTTTTAGGTGGACGAGTATGGATGAGAGTGGCGACCAAAATGCTGCTTTTTATGATGTGATTTTATTGGTCAATTATTTTGAAACCGAACGCGGCAATCCTAGCTCGCGCACCGAAAAGACCATAGAGTGGGTACTCCGCCGAAATATGCTCGCCGATAAGAATACACTCAATCAGTTTTTTGAAGTAGAAGCTACTGATTTTTACCGTAATCTCGCTCAACAACTCGAACCTAATCCTATGGTTTGCAGGGAGTTGGGCGATGCCGATTTGATTATTTATGCAGGTGGCGAAGACCTCCTCGAATACATCAATCGCCAAGCCGCTAATTCCGGCATTACGGGTACACAAGGCTTTCCCGAATTTACTAATCTTTCCGATGGTTTGGGCGTTATTTCTACTCGTTTTAATAAACGCATGGATGAAATTCGATTCAATTCGGATGTCAATGAGGAGTTGCTGACCAATGAATTTACTTTCGATTTGGGCTTCCTCGAATTTGGTCAGGCTTGTAATTAAAAAATGAGTAAATATTCCTAATGCTACAATGCTTAAATGATGCAATGCTACAATGATTTCCTTATTGTAGCATTATCGCATTTAAGCATTGTAGCATTGAACATTATTTTCCCTTCAATCTTTCCAATTCTTCTTTTGCTTTTCTGATAGCTGCTTTCAGTTCTTGCAGTTTACGTTCATCGTCGGCGATGGCATCTGCGGTGTCGTCTTTGATGCGTTGGATTTCTTTGGCGGCTGTTTTTCGGGCGGCTTCTAGGTCGTTGGCGAGTTGCTGCTTGGCTTGGGTGGCACTAGTCCGGGCGGTCTTGATGTCGTTGGCAAATTCTGCTTTGAGGGCAGCATTTTCTGCTTGTAATTCCTTGCGGGTGGTTTCGGCGGCGGCTTCGTATTCGGCTTTTTTGGCGTAGGCATCTTCGCGTGCTTTGGTGACTTGGGCTTGGGCAGCTTCGCGTGCTTTGCGAATGTCTTCATTGGCTTGTGCTTGGGCTTCTGCGGTGTCTTTTTCGTATTTTTCTTCTTGGATTTTGGCTTGCTCTTTGGCTGCGGTGATTTTGCTGATAGCGGCTTCATTGGCAGCTACGATTTCATCTTCTGCGCTTTCTCTTGCTGCCAATATTTCCAATTCGGCGGCTTTCTTTTCTTCGGCAGATGCTTTTCTAATTTCTTGAATTTGAGTCGCTTCTGCTTCTTTTAGCTTCACAATTTCGAGTGCGGCTTGCTCGCGTGCCTGTGCAACTTCTCTGGCGGTAGCTTCTTTTTCTAATGCTGCTTTTTCTTTGATTTCTGCAATTTTGTTAGCAGAATTTTCACGTACTAAAAGTAACTCATCGGCTGCTTTTTTCTTGGCACTTACCACGTCTTTTGCAGTGATATTTTTCTCGTTTGCAGCCGTTTCGCGGGCAGATGCAATGAGCGTGGCAGCTTCGTTTTTGGCTTTTTCGATTTCTTGTGTGGCGCGTTCCCGCGCACTTGCTACCTCTTGTGCAGAGCTTTCTTTCACTTGCGATTCGGCGGCTTTTGCGGCTTTTACGCGATCCAATGTTTCGGCTTCTATTTTTGCAATTTCGTCTGCTGCTTTCGTTTGTGCGGCTTTGACGGCTTCGGCGATTTTGGCTTTTTCCGCATCGGCTGACCGGCGTGTTTTTTCGATTTCCGATGCTGCTTTTTCTTTGGTTTCAACTACGGTTGCACCCGCTTTTTCCTTGCTTGATGCCACTTCCTTTGCCGCCTTCTCTTTTTCCTCTACGACCAATGCCCGTGTTTGTTGGATTTCTTCCTTTGCCCGGCTGCGTGTCTCGTTCAATTCTACTGCCAATTGCTCTTTTTCCAATGCTGCTTGTTCTCTTGTATCGGCAATTTCGCGTGTACTTTTTTCTTGGGTCAATGCCACCGCTTCCGCCGCTTTGCGGCGTGTTTCGGCTACTTCTTGTGCGATTTTTTCTTTTTCTAAAACTGCCTTTTCGCGTACTGCGGCAATTTCATTTGCAGCCGCTTCGCGTGTAGCGAGAATCTTGTCGGTAGCGTGTTTTTTACTGTTAATTACGTCTTGTCCGGTGGCGTTTTTTTCAGACTTTGCTTGCTCTCGTGCTTCGGCTATCGCGGCTAATGATTCTGCTCTAATTCGTTGAATTTCAGCTTGTGAGGTTTCTCTGGCAGAGCTTAATTCATCGGCATATTCGAGTTTGGCGAGTTCGAGATTTTTTTGTGTTTCGGCAATTTCTTCGCTGGCTTTGCGTCGCGCCTCTACAACGGCTTCGGCAGATTCCAATCGGATTTCGCTGACTTTCTTATCTGCTTTTTGTCGCGCTTCGAGTACCTCCAAATTAATTTTCTCCAATGCCGTTCCTGCTTTTCCCTTTGCTGCTTCCAATGCTGCAATCTGTTCGGCTTGTGCCTTTTCAATCTCTACATCTACCTTTTTGCGGACTTCCAACAACTCGTCTGCATAGGCTTTTTGGGCTTTTTCAGCATTATCCCGCGCTTGCGATACACCTTCTGTGAGTTTGGCTTTGATGCCTTCGGCGCGTTGGCGTTCTTTTTCAATAGCAGCACGAATAACTTCTTTTTCAATTTTGTATTGTTCGCGCAATGCCGCCAGTTCTTCATCTTTCACCGCACCCTTACTGCCACTGCTTGCGATACCACCGCCTTCACCGCCCATCAATCTCGGCGATTTCGGATTCGCTTTATTCATGGCGATACTACGCGGGTCAAAACCTTTGCTTTGAGCAATTTTCGTCCCGCTTATTTTCTGTAAAAAACACCCCGCCATTTGCTGAAATTCGGCTTGGCGATTGGTATTTACCGTAAATTTTCGCATCTCATTCCGCGAGTTATTTTTTATGTAAATGACGGTAATAGGTGTACTCGCAAATCGTTCAATTGCCGCTTTATCGAGTTGTAATATATTGACATTCACAGGCATACCACCTTCAGAGCGCAAATCTCCCATACCTACAAAATGATAGGCTTCGCGATTTTGTGCTGCATCTGCAAATATAATTTCATCGCCCTCGTCCAATTCGACACCACCTTTGGACGTAAAATTGGCAATGATACCATCTTGCGTATTTTCCAAATCCAATCCGTAGGTATAACTCCCGCGTACCACAAGGAATTGCCAATTGGTTTTCACCAAGACCATATCCTCAAAAGGCTGTGCCGATTTAATGATTTCACTGCATTGAGCGTGTAATTGATGAGTGCTAGGGAAGGATGCAAAAAGTACAAGCGAGTAGATGTATTTTTTCATAAGCGAAGGATTTATCGTAGCGTGGTGCTTCCAGCCCGCGCCGCGTTGATATTAGCCGTGCATACGAAGGACGCGGACTGGAAGTACCGCGCTACGTAGCTTCAATTTAAGATTTTTTTAACAGAAAGGCAAATATTTTCTTGCATTATAATTTTTATTCAAAATAAAATTTTTACTATTGTTAATAATGCAAATTTTTATTTTCAAAAAACGAGTTATTTTAATGTTAAAAATAATTATAATTGGATGTGTTTACATTCAACAACGGTAAGTTCTGATTTTTACAGAGTTATGCAATTTCAGTTAATCCATTTGCGTGACACATGAAACGGTGTAAAAAATGTTCATCAAAATAGTCTGTATTTCGCAGCCAACAAAGGGTTTTAAAATAATGGTTAATGATTAATGATTAATGATTAATGATTAATTTTGTGGTATGATATTTTTTAATAAAAATTATTCACAAAAAACTAATAATTAATTTAATGAATATGTTGAAATGATTTAATTGATTAAAAAAATATTACGCAAGATACATTGTTAGTGTTATGGATGTAATGCTATCAATGCATTAGTCATTAATTCTACATTAAGACTCTTGATTTATTGACTTTCAGAGAGTTATATCAGCGCGATTTAAATGTTTATTTTAATAATAAAACGACTGCAAAACTAAACAATTCGTGCAGTGTGCATTTTAAATTTTAATTAATTAAATGTATTTATTTTTCATTTAAATAAAATCAACTAAAACATACACAAATAACTGATAATCAAGTTCTTTTAAAGTCTTAATATAGAATTAATCATTAACCGTTAACCATTAACCATTAACCATTAGTTTAGTTATTAAAAAATTTATGGCAAAAAAAATAGGTTTAATATTAGGTCCTATACTCTTTTTGAATTTCTACAATTTACCCTTTGAAATACTGAGTGCAGAGGCGGACAAAGTGATTGCGGTAGCATTGTGGATGATTACTTGGTGGATTACGGAGGCGGTGTCGATTTCGGTGACTGCTTTGATTCCTCTGACAATATATCCTTTGGTTGGGATTATGGATATGCGAGCCGTATCTGCCAATTACGGGCATCCGATTGTGTTTTTGTTTTTCGGTGGATTTGTGATGGCATTGGCATTGGAAAAAGTAGACTTGCATAAGCGTATTGCGCTGAATATCATTAAAATAACCGGAACGAGTCCTGATAAGGTCATTTTGGGATTTATGATTGCAACGGCATTTTTGAGCATGTGGATTAGCAATACCGCGACTACGGTGGTGATGCTGCCGATTGCTTTATCGGTGATTTCCCTGCTGATTAATGATGAGGATGGATTTACGAAAGGCGATAAAAATTTTGCACTTGCTATCATGCTCGGCATCGCGTATGCAGCGAATGTGGGCGGGATTTCAACCATTATCGGTACACCGCCAAATACGGTTATGGTCGGTTTTATGGAACAAGAGTACGGGGCGGATATTTCGTTTTTGAAATGGATGATGATTGGCGTGCCTTTTAGCATCTTGATGATTGCTTTGGTGTATTTTCTATTGGTAAAAATCGTTTATCCCAACAAACTGGGGCATTTGAGTCATTCGGAACATATTATCCATGAAGAACTCGCCAAACTCGGTCCGCTACAAGCCACCGAAAAGCGGGTATTGATTATCTTCCTGATAACGATGACGCTCTGGATTACAAGGACTTATGTGAATCAATGGCTACCATTTATCACGCTTTCTGATGCCGGGATTAGCATGTTGGCTGCCTTTGCGCTGTTTACGATTCCTTTCAAATTCAATAAAGGCGAATTTATTTTGGAATGGAAAGATACGGTGCGCTTGCCCTGGGGCATCCTTATTTTATTTGGTGGCGGATTGGCTTTGGCGAGTGGCTTATCGGGCGCGGGTGTGATTGATTTTATCGGAGAATTGGTGTCGGGCAATAAGACATTGAGTGCCTTAGTTGTAGGGTCTTTGCTGATTGCGGTGATGTTGTTTATGACCGAATTGATGAGCAATGTGGCTTTGGTGGCGATTTTCTGCCCTGTCGTAGCGGGTATTGCGCTCGGACTCGACCAAGAAATCCTTCATCTGCTCATTCCGGTGACTATGGCTTCGAGTTGCGCTTTTATGTTGCCTATGGCTACGCCGCCCAACGCGATTGTATTTGCAAGCGGTCATATCAAGGTGTATGAAATGGTGAAAGCAGGTGTTTGGCTCAATATTCTTTCGATTATTATTCTGATTGTGTATATGGCTTTGGTCATTCCACGAGTTTTTTAGATGTCGTAATTTGCAGAGATTTAACATAAAAATGAATCTTATTTTCTTTTCAATGTGATTTACTTATGCTTATTTTTGCTCCTTGGTTGAATTTAAAAGTAGCAATTAATTTGTGTTCTAAGTTCTTTGTTCTTCGTTATTTTCAGAGATATGTCAGGTGTCAAAGTGATAACATAGAACAACGAACTACGAACATAGAACTCAAAAATATATCACATTGAACAAGACTTACGACATTATTTACGACCTGAGCGAGTATGAGCAACTCGGCTTCTTGCCCTCTGCTTTTGTGGCAAATTGCAACGAAAAGGGCATGATGACCTACGTAGCGCACAAGGTACACGCACAGACAGTGCAAGATTATGGACTGGAATTGACACCGGAACGTGCGGAGTTGTTTCGATTGATTGATAATTTGCAGGTCAATGTCCTTGAAGAAAAATATAACACAAAAGGCAAACGCAAGAAAAAAATCGAAAAACTCCTTGAAAATAAGGATGTTAAGAAAAATATTACCAAATATATTCATCGTGAATTAGGGAAATTTTTACAGATAATATTTGACCAGAAATTTTTGTTGTCGCTCAATACTGACCGCAAAGATTATATCCCCGAACAGCAAATTAAGGCAGGTCAAGCCATTCTCACCCCGCAATTATTTTTTAAGCGGACGGAAAAAGACATCATTTACAAATTAAGTTTTTTGAGCAATCGTACTGCATGGCGCATACAGCAGCGCGATATTAGGGTGCTGACCAATGAACCCGCTTGGATTGTTTCTGACCGCGTGTTGTATTCCCTTTCTGCGATTAATGGAAATATGGTCAAGCCCTTTTTGAAGAAAGACGAAGTACGGATTCCGGGGCATTATATGCGCGAATATTTTGAAAAATTCATCAAGCGGGTAGCGTCGAGGGCAGATATTCAGGCAGAGGGTTTTGAGGTAGAAACCAATAATGAACTCCAAGCATGTGAAGTGACTTTTTCGGAGAATTTTCTAACTAAAAAATGCGGAATTGACCTGACCTTCGTGTATGGTGAATTGAAGTTTAAATTCGGAGAAAGTACGCAGCAGAAAACTTACCTGCAATTTGACGAGAATGATGATGTCATCATTTATCAATATCGCAGAGACGCAGTGGCAGAGCAGGAATTTGTCGATAAACTCAACGAATTTCAAGTCGAAAAAGAAGGCAATATATTTATTCCTACTGATATTGGAGGCGAACCCAACTCAGATAGAGTGATGCAATGGATTGTAGAGCAAAAACCTGATTTTCAGCGACTTGGATTTAAAGTGGTGAATCCGAAAATGGAGGAATATGAGGTCGCGCTACACATTCCGCGTATAGAATTGAACTTGAAAAAGGAGCGCGATTGGTTTGATTTGTATGGCGATGTGGTGGTCGGGAAATTTACTTTTCCCTTTATCAAACTTGCGCCTTATATTGGTTCGGGCAATCGTTTTTATCCGCTTCCCGACGGGCGTTTTTTCCTGATACCGGAAGAATGGATGGCGCAATATGAGGAAATTTTTCGCATGGGCGAACTCGAAAACGAAAGCGTGCGTGTGATGAAAAGCCGCTTTTCCGTCCTCAAAAATCTTGACCTCGAACAGCAAGATAAAAAATCAAAAACCGCCCTTTCCGGCAATTACAAACGCATCCGATACCAACAGCCCGATACGCTCAAAGCGACCCTGCGACCTTATCAATTGGACGGTGTAAAATGGCTGATTCATTTGTACAAAAACAATCTCGGTGCTTGCCTTGCAGACGATATGGGTTTGGGTAAAACGCTGCAAACGATAGCGGTTTTATTATTTGCAAAATCCGAAAAAGAGAAAGCAAATAAATCCCGAAAAGTTATCAAACAAGCGGTGCAAGCCACGCTTTTTGATGTGCTTCCTTCAAATGGTTCGAGTACGCCACTCAATGCGCTGATTATCCTGCCTGCTTCTTTAGTTTTTAATTGGAAAAGTGAGATCAATCAGTTTGCGCCGAGCCTGACGGTGTACGGGCATGTTGGTCCGAAACGTTATAAATCATCGGCAAAATTGGTGGGTTTTGATGTGGTGCTGACGACCTATCATACAGCATTGAAGGATGTCGAGATGTTAAAAAATATTAATTTTGAATATATTGTACTCGATGAAAGTCAGCAAATTAAGAATCGAGAGTCGAAGATATTTGGCGCAGTGAGCGACTTGGAGGCGAATCATAAAATCTCCTTGAGTGGTACGCCGATTGAAAACTCTTTGTCGGATTTGTGGTCGCAAATGCAGTTTATTAATCCTGAACTGTTGGGGACGTTTCCTTTCTTTAAAAAAGAATTTTTACGACCCATAGAAAAGTTGCAAAACGAGGAAAAACAGGAGCGTTTGAGGCGATTAATTGCGC
>CALCMV010000449.1 GCA_937967535.1 uncultured Saprospiraceae bacterium | reverse complement strand
AATGGACACCGATTCTACATGGAAAGCCGAACCCGTTTATCTCATTCGCAATAACTTCGGCATGAGCATTGACGATAAAATTGACGAACTCGGCTTGCGTTTCCGCTTCAATAAAGTGGACCCGAAAGCCCGTACAATGACTTTTGAAATCGCCGAAGGCAAGCCCCGCACCGAGTATATCGTGATGCAGGCGATTCTGTTTCCGGGTATTAATTTGGTGTGGCTGGGGTCGATTATGATGATGCTTGGCTTGGCGATGGGGATGGTGAGGCGGTCGCTATGACTGTGGCGATGGTGGTATTTTGTAGCTTTGCCTGACACCAGAGTTGGAGTTCTTCTAAGCCGAGTTGGCGAGTGGAGTAGGTTTGTTCTTGTATCTTCTGCGTGAGAAAATTGTTGAGATTTTCCCAAATCTGGAGTCGCTCTTTTCGGTTAATGGCTTTGTACAAGTCACGAAAGACTTGAAGGATATGTTGATTGATTTCTGTATATTGTTGGTGTTTTCTAAAGTAATTGGATGTCGCTTGGATATGGTTGTCCATATCATCCGATTCACATCCATACATGATAATGAATTTTATTAATCGTGCCGCAAATTGAATATCTTTTCTATCGTCTGTGCGTTTGAATGTGAGGATATTATTGAGCCATTTTTCGGCTTCTCGCCACCTATCGAACAAACTATAAAAGACGCTAATATTATAGAAAAAAGCCAATAGTCTGCCGTCACGAATTTTATCACCACTTTTATCCAGTAACTGTTCAAATACCCGAATATACCTTATACCTTCCTGTTCATTGGTATCTGACATTGCCCACAACAAACCCTGTAAACAAACCGTATTATAAATCTCTGTATCTTCTTGTGAGTCAAAGGGAATTTGCTCAATCTTATCAATAATCTCCGGTATTTTACTATCTTTTCCTGAAAAAAAACACATCTCGGCGAGCAGACAAAGACTATATTTGTAATTGAGTAATTCCTGTTTCATGTAAGGTTTATTTTCTTCAAATATCTGTATCAACTGTTGCGCATATTGATAGGCTTTTTCTTTTTGGTTATTATATTTTGCTACCACTGTTTTAGCATAATAAAAATTGACTTTAGCGTCAGTAGAGTAAGGAGTATTTTCAGTTTTGAGACATGCAGTATCTAAAAGTTGGTTGAATATTTCACGGTTTTCCGCTTTCGTCAGTCTGACATCTTTTTTACGCAACAAATATAATTGCCGTTTTATATTTTGATAATTGGTTTCTTCGTCTAATCGCTGACGGATTCGATTTTCTTCATGTAACAATACCTCAAATTGTTCATACATATTTTTATTATTCCCCTTTGCTACCAACTCTTTTTCCCACCGTATAACTTCAAGTAAAGCAAGGAATTTTTGATGCTTCTTTGCTATTTTTTTTATTTTATTGATATGTTTTTTGGTTTCATTTATCAATTCTTTTTCCACGAGCATAGGAACTCCATCTAAGAGTAATTTTAGCTTGCTATCCACATTTTTACCCATTCTCAATACATGTAGCGACTCATGTATTTTCTCATTCAATTCATTGCAATTACTCGGCGTAAAACCTGCCTTTTCAATAGCTGCCTTATTATATTGTTTTTGCTTTTCCAACAAATCAAACAGACGTACATATCGTAGTTTGTTATTACTGCCTGTGTATAACTTGAAGTGTCGCTTTTCTGCCCGCGACATAGATTTAATCAGTTGGAATAAGGATAGCATTAGAACTAAATTTGGATATGGACAACTTTTTAAAATAAAAATTTCAACGTTGGATTCAATAAAAATATGATAATTGGTTTTTGATTAATTGTATAATAAAAAATTAACTATCAGATACATACAAAGAATAATTTATTTAATGTTTTTACTTTTAACTCAATTGTGACATAAATATACGCATTTGAATAGCCAAAAAATACAAATTCGCTATTTGTTAAATCTGCTTTATGTTACGAATATTGCGGTATCACAAGGTCGAAAGCGAAATAGTTTATACACCTTTTTTTACTTAATCAAAACATTTTAAACATGAAGCACTACAAGATGTACACGACAGGAAAGCCGCCACCAAGCTATCAAAAACAAGAAGATAACTCCCAAGTGCAAAGGCACGATGGGGTTTTATTAACCATTAAAATAATAGAATAATGAAGAAAATATTCTTGTTTTTTTTGAGCTTACTGATTTATCAGCTAATGATAGCTCAACAGTGTGTTACTCCATTAAATCCTGAACCTGTTCCGATATTTCAGCAAAATTATAGTGGCACTACTTGTTTTGAAAATGGCGTATTGACCATCGAGAGTAGCGGGTATTTGAAAATGCCGAATAAGCCCGACCCGAATGGTTACTTTATTTGGGATGTACCGAGCGAAGTAAACCAAATTATCATCAATGCAAATACGTTAGTTAATGCAGGTTTTCACTATACACATGGAGTAAAAATTACGGGATTGGATAGAAGTACCTCAATTATATACGGCACCGAGATTGTTGATTGGAATGGCAATCTTCCCCTCAATTGTGATTGGATATATATGTTAGTATGGAAAAAAGGAGGAACAGAAGACTCTGAAATAAGCAATATAACATTTCTTAATCCAAAGACTTATGACATATCTGCTTTTCAAAGTGAGGGTAAAGTGGATATTTATAATTGTAATTTTATTGATAAACGTGCCGGGAATGCAAACAATAGCGATGGTATAGATGCAGCAATCAATTCTACAGTTCAGGACTGTTATTTTGAAACGAAAGATGATAATGTAAAAATATTAAGACCTAATAGTAGGGTTAGGGATTGTACATTCAGAATGATAGAAAATTCTGTACCTTTTAATATTGGTTGGGGAAGCTACTCCAATGGAGCGAGTATGGATGCCACTAACATTAGAATTATTGGTAATAGCGGACGAAGCGGAGAGCAGAACCCTATTATACAAGGTGGTACTTGGAGCAATGATGATACCAATCCAAGTTCGGTTACTATCACTATGGATAGTGTATATGTTAATCACCCAAACGCCTCATTAGTCAATATACTGAATCCTAACCAATGCCTAAATGGTAGTATAGATATTGCTAATCTCAATATCGCAAGATACTGGGGAGTATCGCAGTGGTTGCCCACATACAACAACTGCAATTCAATGACATTATGCGAAAGTTCACCCGGATCTATCAACTCCTGCTCAGGTACACAATGGGGAGGAAGCAGTGTTGACAGCTATAATGTTCCTTCCTTTGCACAAAATTTCATCAATGCGAATGCTGGAAACCATGCCTTGGGAAGATACTACAACATAGCCAATGTCAACAACACACCTTCCTCTGATTGTACCGCAGGGTGTCAGGATGATATTAACATTACCACAACTTACAATTCAGGTACAAACATTGACAAAGAAGCAAATAACACTATCACAGCCTCCAATATCATCAATAGCGGTGCCAATGTAGATTACGATGCAGGCAATGAAATCACATTAGTTAATGGTTTCCATGCCAAATATGGTTGTGATTTTCACGCTTTTATCGACGGGTGTGGCGGAATGTTTTTAATCAATGAAGACAATGCCACCGCAGAGTATATTGATTTCAGTGACAGTCCTACGCCTGCCATGGGTTTTTTAAATGGAAACACCACAACAAACGACATCGTACTTCGCAATTACCCCAACCCATTCACAGGCACGACAACCATCGAATATACATTGCCACAGGCGCAAGAAGTCAACTTGACTATCAGCAATATGTCTGGTCAAGTCATTCGAGAGCTAAAGCAAGGCGAACTGCATGAAGCCGGGATACACGAACTTCAATTTGACGCACAAGACCTGCCTGCGGGCGTGTATATGTCTACACTGCAAGCAGGCACGACAGTACAGATTCAGAAAATGACTTTAATTCAATAAAAACATTTAAATAATTAACATTTAAACATTTAAAATCAATAATATGAAAACGAGAAATATTTTAAACTTAGTTTTTACACTGTTTGCAGTTGTTTTTATAACAGGAATAGCCCAAGCGCAACTGACGAGCAATAACGGTTATGTTCATTTACGAAGCCAATTTTTATACGGAAATAATGCGTCTGCAATCTATTATAATAGTAATCACGCTACATACAGTCAGCTTATTATGAGAGACAAAGACAATACGGTACACGGTAAGCTAATGGGAAGTGGGAACGGTGCGTATTTTGGGCTCATGGATGGAGACGGGAATTGGTCATATATGGCTAAGAAAGATGATTTCACAGCATTTAAAATCAACAACCAAGATAAACTTATGATTAATTCTAATGGAAGACTTGATGTGCATAGTAGTGCCGATGCTACAGGCAGCGCAAATACCGGAGCAATAGACATTAATAATAAACTAAGAATTGACGAGAATGAAATCATTACAAATACAGATGCCAAACTATACTTACAGCATGACAATAATGGAGATTTAAGTGTTGATGGAACTACATTTATAGTGGACGCAAGTATGAATAGAGTTGGTATAAAAAATACAGCACCAAGAGGAGATTTACATATCAGTGATAGATTAGTGATTAACTCTCCCGGTGCTGGTTATTGGGGCTGGATAGGTAATAATGTTTACTGGGATAGTAAT
>CALCMV010000448.1 GCA_937967535.1 uncultured Saprospiraceae bacterium | reverse complement strand
TCAGGCTTGGGAATATGTACCGTTGGGTCCCTTTTTGGGCAAAAGTTTTGCTTCGTCCATTTCGCCCTGGGTGGTGACTTTGGATGCACTCGACCACTTCCGAATTAGTGGTCCCGAACAAAACGACCCGCCCGTATTGCCCTACCTTGAATATGAAGGCAAAAAACGCTTTGACATCAATCTCGAAGCACTCATTCAGCCCGAAGGTGGCGAAGCACATACCGTTTGCAAATCCAATTTCAAGTATATGTATTGGAATATGACACAGCAACTTGCCCATCATACCATCAATGGCTGCAATCTCAATGTAGGCGATATGTGTGCATCAGGTACGATTAGCGGCGAGACACCGGATTCCTACGGTTCTATGCTCGAACTCTCATGGCGCGGCACTAAACCACTTGTGATGCCTGATGGTTCAGAACGCAAATTTATCAATGATGGTGATATGGTGATTATGCGTGGTTTTGGCGAGAAAGATGGGGTCAGAATTGGATTTGGAGAGGTGACAGGGAAGGTACTACCCGCAATGTAGCACGGTGCTTACAGCCCGTACATAATCAAAAAAGGCAATAAGCATCAGATGCTCATTGCCTTGATTTAACACACTTTATTTTACTCTTGAAGATGGAAGGTGTTTCAATCTTCATTACAAAGATATAAAAATTCTTTTATTATATGATGTCGTTTGAATGACAGTATGAGGAATTTGGAACTTCACATCGGTATTGCGATGTTGAAAGTTGAGCCTTTGCCCACTTCTGATTCTACCCATATTTTACCGTTTAGGTTTTTTACTATCTTTTTGCAAGTTGCCAAGCCTATGCCTGTACCATCGTATTTATTGCGGTCGTGTCCTCCGCGTGTAAAAACTTGAAAAATCTCCTCTTTATGCTTGTCGGCAATGCCTATACCATTGTCTTTTACATAGATAAGATGCTGATTATTATGCTCTGCATAACCTATTTCTATGATGGGCGCAATATCCTCTTTTCTAAACTTAACGGCATTCGCAATGAGATTTTGAAAAAGCTGTATCATATTTGAAAAAGAAGCATTGACTGTCGGTAAATCATTGATAATCAAATTACTTTTACTTTCTTTCAAACACAAACGCAGGTTATTTTTTACAATTAATAAAGTATCATTGAGGTCGGTTCTTTTTCCTTCTTGCGTTTCATTTCCGCTTAATGCAAATTCCAACAAATCGCTCAATAATGCCTGCATCCGCACCGAAGAATTTTTTATGATAGAAATATATTCTTTACCAACATTATCCATATCAGCATAATATTTTTCTTCTAATAAACCGCCAAAACTACTCATCATACGCAAAGGTTCTTTGAGGTCATGCGCCACTTTTCCGGCAAATAATTCGAGTTCGTCTTTGGCTTCGCGGAGGAGTCCTTGCTCGCTATTGAGGCGTTCGATTTCGCGGTTTTTCTTTTCGTATTCGTATTGCGAACTCACCTGTGCTACGGCATTGGTTTTTTCTTCATTGAAAAGGGCTGCCCGCGCCTCGCTGTACAAGACGTGGTATTCAAATGCACTTTTGTACTTGTGTGTATAAGCATAGGCATCCGCGAGATTTTTGTAGACAGATTCGAGTAAGGGATGGGCGTTCATACGCCGCGTAATGGCAAGGCTACGATGATAATAATCAATCGCTTCCTCGTATTTTCCTTTGCGGGTATGTACTTCGCCGATGCGGTTGAGTGAGATAGCTTTTCCGGCTTTATCGCCCAATTTTTCTTGTATATCAAGGGCTTTGGAGAGATATTGAAGGGCTTGGGCATTGTCGCCGAGTGTGCAATAAACCTCACCTATCAGACTGGAAGCATGTGCCATCCCGTAGTTGTCGTTCAAGTCTTGCGTGACTTTGAGCGACTTAAAATAATAGCTCAATGCCCTGTCGTATTCCCCTTTTATTTTAAAAATATTGCCCGTATTACTATAAGAATAAGCGATGCCGGTTTTGTTGTTGATTTTCTTACGAATCTCCAATGAACGGCGGTGATATTTGAGTGATTTGTCATGGTTGCCCAGCTTTTCGTAGACGATACCAATGTTGTTGCAGCATTTCGCCAATTCAACTTTATTGCCACCTTCTTCCCTCATTTTCAGGGATTTAATAAAATAATCAAGTGATTTGGCGTATACACCATAGGCGAGATAAATAGCTCCCAAGGCATTATAAGACTGTGCTGTGCCTGTGACATCCTTGATATGTTCACGCATAGCAAGTGCTTCCATGAAAGCGACTTCGGCTTTCTTGAAATTGCCCTGATTCCAGTGAATCGTACCAATCAGATTGGAACTGTCACCGATGCCTTGTTCGTATTTGATTTGATGGGCGAGTTGGAGTGCTTCAGTGGTATAACTAAGTGCTTCTTCGGGCGCACTTCTGTAAAGCGACTCTGCCAATTTGTTGAGCAATTTAACTCTTGTGCTATTCGCATGAGTATTGTCTATCGCAACCTTCAATTCGGCGATGCCTCCTTTCTTATCTGTAGTAGTCTTAGTGGTATATATCATGTAGCCTATGGTTTATAGGCCGTTCCCTGTGTGAGATATACGGATTTTTTGGAAAATAGTTACTCAAACCAGTATTTTATTCTGTTAATTTGTAAAATATTCAGAAGTCAGACCATTTCATTCTTGAAAACTGGTAGGCGGTATCTCGCCTGTGCATCTAGTACGCGAGGCGCAAGTCGGAGGCATTACGTTACGGTTGTTTCGTGAAAATCAATTTGAATGGTATCGTCCACATTCAATCCCAACATACTCGCCGCACGTCCCATATGAATCGCAATTTCGAGATAATCTGCCGAATTGAATAGGCATAAAGTATCGCCAATGGCTACATCATTATAATGCGTACTCATGGTCTGAATCGGGTCGTACCGTTTGAAAAATAAGGAAAACTCCCGCCCATTCTGCACATGCTCAAACAAACCGCGTTTGATATTCAAAATGACATTTCCATAATTATCTACATGAATGACCGAACCGCGTATTTGTGATTGATTGACAACGGGTTGTAAAGTAATTCGCTGAGTGGGACTTTCGATTTTTTTGCCTATTTTTGAAAAAGGTTTTTCGGATAAAATATGGGCGATGGCTTTGGCAAAAATTTCTCCTAATGGAAATGTGCCGTTATTTTTGTTTGCAATCGCATACTGTTTTTCCGGCATTGGATGGAAAATAAGCGAAAATAAACCGTTATCAGGACCGATAAAATAATGTCCGTCTTTTTCGAGTGCGACAAATTGCTTTTTTTCGTTATAAAAATTATCCACATTAACCATGTGAATCGTTCCTTTCGGAAAATTTGCATAAGCATTTCCCAACACAAACGACGCTTCCACGATATTATATGGTTCAATTCGATGTGAAATATCAACGATATTCAACACCGGATTGACCTGCAACAATGCGCCTTTTATCAAGCCGGCGTAATAGTCGCGTTCACCCAAATCCGTTGTTAGTGTTACTATCATCGTTAGAAATTCCAAAACGTGGCACAGATATTCATCTCGACTTTTGCATTATAAAAAATTCGTTTTGTTTTGAAGCGAATTTGGTCAAAAGAAGTCTGTTTCCCCAAAGTTCCTTGACATATAATTACAATACAAAAGTCGAGAGAAATGTCTGTGTTACCATGCTACAGTCTATTCGGTGTTACGAGCCAGTGGAAGGTCACGATACGGCGATTGGGGTCATTCGCTTTGTCGCAAGGCTTATTGATGTAAGGACACTCTTCGCCTTTTCCTTGTGATACGATGTCAATGCTGATATTGCTTGTATTGGCGAAAAGTTCGGCATCCCGGCGGAGGAGCAGGTTACGCATATGCTTGCTCATCTCGTCAGAACGCAGACGCGAAAGCGCACGGTTGAGTTCCTGGCGATTGGGGTTGGCTACACCGGTTTCTGGTTGGAGCGAAGCATATAATGGACTGCTCTTTGAGATACCTGTGGCATCGGCGTATCCCTTTGCTACTATGGTGAGGGTCATGTCATTTTCACGATATTGACTCACAAAGCCGATGATGGAATTGATAAGCGGCTCGAAAGCAGCCTCCACCTTTGGAATATCAACATCCTTGATGACGTATGCTCCGGGACCGAAGAAAGCCGCCGCCTCAAATTGCGTAAATTTATCAATCGCCACAACATCTACGACGAGATTGAGTCGTTCAAGATTGCGTTGTTGTACACCACTCCCCTGCTGACGAATGCGCGTGACCGTCTGGTAAGCACTCTCAATAATTTCAGTTTGTACCGGGTCAGGAATCGGAGAGGGAGCGGCATATACAGTTTTTAGTCCTGTGATGGCACTTTCTTTGGCTTCAAGTTCTTTGACTGCTTCTTCGCGTATCACACTGGTGACATCAATGATTTTTTCGCGTGCTACACTGTCCATTTTACCTTCTGCAGCTTGTTGCTCTACTTTTTCTTCGATTTCTTCACTTTTCACGATGAGTTGTTCATCCAGTTTTTTACTTTCTTCGAGTTCTTCGAGGAGTTTTGGTATAGATTCGTCGGGTTTCTCAGTAATGATTTTGATAGCAGATGAAAGCGAAGGTTCGTAGTCGCGGTAGCGTTTGCGTTTGTCGTGCTGTACGTAGATTTCGAGGCTGTCAATAGTGCGTTCTACGCGCTCTATCCGACCTTCGATTTTGGCAGCCAAGGTGTCGTTGTCTGCATAAACGCTTTTGATGCGTCGGTCATTTTCCATCAAATTTTTGAGTGCCGTAAGGTAGCGTTGTGCATAGGGGTCTTTTTGCTTCAAACCGGCACAGGCAGAGGCAGTCATCAAAATCAGCACGACCCATAAGGTCCATGCACTAAGGTTTGTCTTCATAATTTTAGTTTGAGAAGGTGTTTAAATAACAACTATCAACTCAATGTCTTTGCCAATTTTTAATTTTGAATGAAAAATTTTGAATGATAAAAAATGTTTAATTTATTAATTAATAATTACCAGTAAAAAACAAAGTAAAATTTAAATTCATTTGTCATTCATCCCGATAATTATCGGGATGAATGAAAAATTTTAAATAATAAAAAATATTTAATTTATTAATTTTTAATTATCAATAAAAAACAAAATAAATTTTAAATTCATTTGTCGTTCAAAATGCAAGATTTGGCGAAGACATTGTTACTATTGATTATCTTTAAATAAATCGGTACCCTCAATAGGTTTGAAGGGGGAATCAACTTTTTCGTTTTCTTTCTGAATGGTAACGAGTTTGCTGGCAGAATGGATAACTTTAGCATTTTTGAGCGCACGTAGGCGTACTTGCATCACGTTTTGTCCTACGGTGCTAAACGTAACAGTTCGTCCGTTTTTCTTTTCACCCGAAACTTCCCATTCATAAGTGAGGCGTTTATCATAAGACGCAGTACTTAGGCGAAAGCCAATAGTTTTGACCTTATAATTTTGTTTCATGGCTCTAATAATGGGTGTTTTGTAAGGTTTTTCGGATTTGGTAGCGGGTTTGGGCTTGGATTTGGGTGGCGAGCTTGTTTTTTTAGGAGGCAATAAGTTGAATGTTTTGGTTTGCATATCTGCCTGACCATTGGAATAGGCGGCAAATTGTATATTCACCTCTCTGGCTTCGGTGATGTCGGTGTATTCGTAGTCGATGCTATCGGTGGTCATACGTTTTAGCCCCTCGCCCATGTCATAAAATACGCTGTCTGCAAAAGTTGATTTATTGATTAGTCGAAATTTGTAGCCATTGAGTTGTTTGACTTCAAATTGAGCTTTGCCACCGGGCCACAATACTTCAATCGTATCTTTGAATGATGTTGCCGAAGTCAACACATTTTCCAATGTTACAAAATATTTTCCGGGTTTTTCGGGAATAAAATTAAAGGTAGACTCATTGACTTTCTGCGTAATTTTTACTCCACTATAATCATATACTTTCCAAAGCAGGTTTTTTCCTTTTTCGGCATTGCTGACAAATTTATAGGGTTTGCCGATTTCTTTATTTTCTTCTCCCTCCAAATCAAAACGAACATCAGCAGCTGGTTTTACTTTGTTAGTGCCGCCGTCATTGCTTCGCCATGCAAACAAACCAATGATAAACAAGACGGGCAAAAGCAACCACACCCAACGCGGTACGCCGCTTTTGGCGGGTGTGACTTTATCCGAATTGCGTCGAATGATTCTATTGACCAATTCATCGTCAATCACCATTCGGTAGGCGCGTTCTTTGATGGCTGTACGGGTGGTATTTGAAGGAGGAAAACCGTCTTTGTTGAGTTCTTCGAGTACGTATCTATCAAATGATTCGGGAACCGCCTCTATACGTTTGACGCGATTTTTGAACCGATACAATACATCGCTAATGGTACGAAAATAATCGCCGCCGCCGGCACATTTTTCGAGTACATCTGTGTAGAAAGGATGAATTTCTTTTTGTCCTTTCAGCATTTCACGAAGTACACCGCCAAAGGCTTCAATATCTTGCTGGGGCGTATTGTGCAATTTTTCATTCCCGCTAATCAAATAAATCTGATTATCGTGCAGTAAAATGTGTTCAGGATTAATTTTATTATGAAATTTTTTTTCAATATGAAGGAAATTCAGGAAAGCAAGTAGTTTGTTGGAGAGCGACATGATGGTATTATCATCCGGTTGGGTATGCGAAAGGTATTCTTTGAGTGTTTCTCCCTGAATATAATTTCGATAATACACCACCTTATTTCCCAAATCGGCGGCTTTGTATTTCATGGAAAATAAGGCTTCGAAGGCATCTTCTTCGGCTTCATTTTTTCCATCGCGCAACACCTTGACAATCACATCCACAGGTACTTTATTCGAGCGTTCCAACACGCCGTTGTATGTCTGATACAATGGATGCGAATCGCCAATCGGATGTTTGTCTAAACGTAACATAATAAGTTTAAGTTCAAATTCAAGAATCAAGTTCAAGTTTTCATTTTAGCTGCGCTAAATGATTCTAAATTATCAGATAAGTATTTGGCGCAGCCAAATAAAAAAACTTGAACTTGCCATCTACGCCATCATTCCTGCGATAGCAGCAGTTAAGAAACAGGCAATTGTACCCCCGATGAGTGCCTGAATACCAAATCGGGAGAGGGTACTTCGTTGTCCGGGGGCGATGGCACCTATCCCTCCGATTTGGATGCCGATGGAGGCAAAATTGGCAAAACCGCACAAGGCATAGGTGGCTATTAAGACAGATTTATCGCTCAATGTTCCTGCTGTTTTCATATCGCCGAGTGTAACGTAAGCGAAGAATTCATTGAGAATAGTTTTTTCGCCCAATAGCTGCCCTACGGCGACCATATCTTGCGCCGAAACGCCTATCAGCCATGCAATAGGTGAAAATAAGATACCAAAAACGTATTGAAGGGTCAGACCTTTATATACACCGCCACTTTTTTGGGCGATAAAGTCATTGAGATTGGTTAATTCACCAATGTACATGAATATTTTATTGAATAAAAATATAAACGCAGTAAATGCCAAGAGCATCGCAGCAACATTGACTGCAAGTTTCAAGCCATCCGTAGTACCACGCACAATGGCATCAAGTATATTATCTCCCGCTTCTTCGCGCGGGATTTTGATATTTTTATCAATTTTTTCAGGTTCCGTTTCGGGAAATAAAATCTTTGCTGCTACTATCGCCGCCGGAGCAGAAATGATGGAAGCAGTGAGCAGGTGCATCCCAAAATAACGCAGACTATCCGGGTCGCTACCTCCCAAAATACCCATGTAAGCACCAAATACGCCACCTGCAATTGTTGCCATACCGCCCGTCATGAGGCAGAGGATTTCGGAACGGGTCATGCGCTCTAGGTAAGGCTTGACAACGAGCGGAGCCTCCGTTTGTCCGATAAAAACATTGGCTGCTGCTGCAAGGCTTTCTGCGCCGGATAGCTTCATAGTCTTATTCATCAACCATGCAAAGCCGTACACCACTTTCTGCAAAACCCCCAAATAATAGAGCAAGGATGACAAAGCCGAAAAGAACAAAATCGTCGGTAATACAAAGAAGGCAAAACCATAAGGACCGCCCGGAACCGCCAAATCGCCAAACATAAATTTTGCCGATTCTTCCATCGCGCCAATCATCAAAACAAAGAAATCTACAATACCGCGAAACACCATTCGTATCCAGTCAAACACCACAAAATCAATCGGATTAATCAAAATCACCGCTAATATCAACTGCAAAGCCAAGCCTTTAACGACCAATCCCCAATCAATTGCTTTTCTATTGGTACTGAATAAATACGTAATACCTACCAATGCCACAATTCCCAAAAAGCCTCTTAATATGCTGATGATATCCATTTGTTTAAGTTCAAATTCAAGTATAAAATAAAAATTTTCTATATATTTACTTGAATATTTTTTAGCTATTTTTGCATTTTAATTATTTTAATTTATTGAGAAGTAAGCAACGAGTAAATAATAACTCCCGCATTTGGACGGCTTCTTTTGTCCTTATTTTCCTCCTCGAAAACAGTCATTTATCCTTCTCGGCTTAGCCGAGACCGCTTTCAAGAAGACCCCGATAGCTATCGGGGAAGAACAAAATAAGCTCGTCGAAATGCGGAATTTATTATTTGCTCGTTACTAAATTATTTTTTATTTAAAAAGTATACTCTCACAAAACATTAATTATTAATTAATTATAATTATAATAAAAAAACAATACAAAAATCAACTTTTAGACCAAGAAATACAAGTTACGTCATATTTTTTGGGTAAATACAGTCGTAAATTTAATGAAAAATCTTACTTTAAGAGACTTATTGGAAAAAAATGTGATTTGTGACGTGGAATTCCTTTATTCCTTATTCGTTTATTCCTTAGTCCTAAATTTGTAAATTTGCCCTTTATCAAGAATATAAGACATGAAAAGTCCTTACATTATAGGTATTACAGGAGGCAGTGGTTCGGGCAAAACTACGCTGATTCATCGTTTGGCAGAGCTATATCCGAGCAATAAAATTTGTATTATTTCGCAGGATGACTATTATCGTCCGCGAGAAGAGCAACATGTAGATGAACAGGGAGTGAAAAATTTTGACTTACCCTATTCAATTGATAATGAGGCATTTGAAATAGATATAAAGCAACTATCCAATGGTGAAACGGTAACACGACAAGAATATGTTTTTAATAATAAACTCGCTACCGCAAACCTGAAAACCTTTCATCCCGCACCGATTATCATAGTCGAAGGTTTGTTTATTTTTCATTTTGAAAATATTAAAAAACTCATTGACCTCAAAATATTCGTACACGCGCCCGACCACATTAAAATCATCCGCCGCATCAAACGCGACCGCATCGAGCGCAATTATCCATTGGATGATGTACTGTATCGTTATGAAAATCACGTACAACCTGCCTATAAAAAATATATCGAACCTTACCTTGAAGTTGCCGATTTGGTCATCAATAATATCGCGCCGGATAGCATCGAAAAAGGTGTGAATGTATTAAAAGGCATCGTAACTCGGACATTCCTGTCCGAATAGCCCTAAGCCATCACTCGGATATTCTTATCCGAAAACCCAATCTAAACCACAACGGACAAGAATGTCCGTGCTACGATTATGAAAGCAATTATATTTGATATGGATGGTCTGCTGATAGATTCGGAACCGCATTGGCATGAGGCACAGATGCGAGTATTTCCGACAGTAGGCATACACTTAACCGTAAAAGACTGCCAAGATACTACCGGAGTACGCATAGATGATGTAGTACGATTGCGCTACGAACAGAAACCATGGACGGGCAAATCATTGGAGACAGTAGAACGCGAAATCGTGGATGAATTGATTGCGCTGATGCGCGAAAAACTTGTCGAGAAGCCGGGTGTGCGTGAGATTTTAGCATTTTTTGAAGCGAAAAAACTACCGGTGGCTTTGGCTTCTTCGTCTTCTTTTAGAATCATTGATGCAGCATTGGAAAAGATGAATTTGCAGGATGCTTTTCCTATCATTCATTCTGCCGAAGTAGAAAAATATGCCAAGCCGCATCCTGCCGTTTATATTCATACGGCTGAAAAAATGAATATTGAACCCTTTGATTGTCTGGCATTTGAAGATTCATTGCCGGGTGCGATTGCAGCAAAAGCAGCACGAATGAAAGTAGTCGCTGTACCGGAAGTGGCACGTCCGCAATTTGCAGTGGCGGATGTGCAGTTGGGGTCACTTTTGGAATTTACGGAGGAAATATGGCTTGAATTAAGTATCTAATTTGGTCACTACCGCTACTCTACATGAGAAAAATTATTTCTGATAATGTAATACTTGTTTTTGCCACGAATACATTAATTTTTTTTACGAATTTATTGATAATTCCCTTGAAATAATTAGTGCATTAGTGGCTTACATTACGATTTTAAAATTTTCTCATATAGAGTACATTATCGCTTAGAAATCTTATTATTAGAAATACTACGTTGGCGCGAACATTTGTGTCTGCCTTCCGTAAAATTACGTTTTTTGGCGTGTTTTGTAGCTCTGCCCTGTACCCGCTTGCGCCACATTTTCCAACTACTCAATTTCATCGCTTCGCGCATCAGTTGAATCACGTCTTTTTCGGGAATACCAAATTGATATTCGATAGCCTCGAAGGGTGTACGGTCTTCCCATGCCATCTCCACGATGCGGTCAATA
>CALCMV010000447.1 GCA_937967535.1 uncultured Saprospiraceae bacterium | reverse complement strand
TATACTTCGCCAAATTTTCCTTAAATAACTCGTTATTCGCGTCAAATTTGGCTCGTCTAAAGAAAAAATAACGGCGTGAAGAATATACATTTATTCAAATCCTGATACAAAAAGAAAGTACGTTTTATGAGGCTAATTTGAATTGGTGAATATGGGATTCATCAATTGTTTGCCTTGTATTTCAGGAGAATATAGACAACGGGTACTTTTGAAATACCCGTTGTCTCCAATAAATTTATCAAATATTAGTAACGAAAAATGAGCAAATGAATACATTCATCCCGATAGCTATCGGGACACTCATTCAACATTATTCATCATCGTCTTCTCCATCTTCGGCTTTGAATCTATTCTGTGTGCCGGAGAAGTCAATGACGTAGTGTTTAGTCGCGAAGTAAGGCTTCACGTTGACCGCGAGTTTGACCGTTTGCGGGTCGTCCGGGTCAGCTTCGATACGCTCAATGGAATAATCTTCAATCAAGCCGCCGTAGCCGCTGATTTTCTTGAAGAATTTATTGAGTTCGCCTTTGATTTCCTTGCGGAGATTGCCGTCGAATACTTGGAATGTCAAGCCATTGAAATAATCCAGAAGGACTTTGGCAATCCAGTCTTTGGCACGTACTACGCCGAGTGCGCGGAGGTCAGGGTCGCCGCTTTCAGATGCTAATGTCGTATCAGACATAGCGGTAGGTGCGCCCCATTCTTTTTCAAAAATAATAGGAATCAAGCCCATTTTATCAATGGCATCTGCTTGCGAACGCAAGAGTGGCATACGGACACCGAGTGCGCCATCAATTTTACCATATTTTTTACCTGCGGGTGGTTGAATACCATTGCCTGCCCACATTTTTCCGGCGAGTGCCGTAGAGGGCGTGATAAGTAAATCTTCATCTTCAACGCCGTCATTTTTCTTTCTGACCACAATGCGGTTGCAAGTGACAACGGTGTTGGCTTTGTATCTATCGCTACCGGCGAGTTTTCTCTCCTCAATGCTGTCTTGGATAGATTCAAATTCGCGCTCGTCTTTGAAATCCGTAACGAGGGTGATGCGGTGGTCGGCAGCCAATTTGCCCCAATAATCTATATTGGTACCTAAGTAACCCGGAATGACAAGCATGGAGTAGTTGTCTTCGAGCGAAAAGCGGTCGTAATTTTCTTTGAAATGCGTTTGGAGTTTTTCGCGCAATTCGGTGTTGGACTCGCTCGTAAATTCCTCTAAAGGCATATTGATGACGAAGAGATTGCGGATATTTTCCTCGCCTGCATTGCGGAAAAACATGTCCATAGAACGGTAAGATTTCTCTAAATCTTTTATCTCATCAAAAATATTCGCCAGATTCTGATTGAGTACTTCACCTACTTTTTTGTTTTGCTCTTCACAGGTACTCACCGGGTCGTCGGATGTGACGAGTTCTTTGAGAATGCGGAGTTCTGCCTTGAGTTTTTTGCGCTTTTGGGCTTTGTCTTCATCAGAGAGGAAGGCTTCGCGGCGTGCTTCGTCTTTCGGGTCTATTTCGCGGATACCTTTCTTGCCATCAATAACGCCTTTGAGTATGCCAAATCCGCCTTGCTTTTTAAGGACGGCTACTTTTTCTCTTATTTTCTCCAGCGTGGCGTTGGTTGTTACTTGTTCTGCCATGACTTGATTTTTTACGGTGGACAGTGAACGGTAGACGATAGACGACCGACATTCAGCGCACCAATTGTGTGTATTTTTGATAAGTACAAATTCAACAATTGAATTTTACTTATTTTTTCAGAAAAATTAGTTTATGATAGAGGTTCTATGACTTTGATAATGAAAAAATTAACTAATTAACGAGCCAAAACTCACCAACCACTATTCATCTTCTCCGCCCAGCTCTTCTATAAGTGCTTCGAGCAGTTCGACGAATTCTTTTTTGTGTTCAGGGTCACTGATAACACCTTTGAGTTTTTCATTGGTGCGGAGTACATCTTTGAATTTGGCGTACATGCCTTCTTCTTCCTCCAAATCCTGAAGCAATTCGCTTTGCTGGACAAGACCTTTTTTGGTAAAATCTTTCATACCATTAAATTTGAATACCATACTGTCAGAGTCACCCTCTTTGGTATTCAAATCCACTTCTTTGTGTGGTTGGTAGTGTTGAAAGATTTCTTTCATGTTTTTGTGGCGGCGTGGTTCGGGTACATCGTCCGGCTCGTCGTTGAGTTGGAGGGCGATGAGGGTTTTGTTGTCAGGTACAATTTTTACACCTGCGGGTGCATCTTTTTCATTGATGTTGGCACCGATAGTATAACCATATAATGTTTTTGCCATGATACTTCAGTAGTTAAGTTTAAGTCTAAGATTAAGATTAAGTTTAAATAAATACCGATAATTAGTTTTTTATTTAAAATTAAATATAAATCTGCTCACTTATGAATGAATTATGAAATTTGAAAGGATTAATTATATTCAAATTTCAGATTAAATATATTGATTTGTAATAAATTATGCAAATTAAATATTGTTTTTGTGTTGAGGAAAATACTTTTTTATAAAAAATACTATATTTAATAATTTGTATATGAATAGTTTACATAAATTTAAATAAAAATAAAATGTTATTATTTAAATTTATTTAGAAATAATAATCAATTACTTAAATAAACGGTTCTTTTACCTTGTAAATTGTTATTACCAATAAATACTCAACTATGTGTTGTGCATTTATTGTAACATTCTTTACTAGATATAAATGTTAACAGTAAAAGGAAAAAAATGTTAGCTCATAGTTGGATAGTTCATAGAAATTTCATGTCTACTTATTAGCTCGAAATTATGAACTGTCAACTATGAATCAATTTAACCAAGAATCACCCCCCAATCGTCATCGTCTGTGGAAGTAGGTGGCGGCGGAGGTGGTGTCGGAGCAGGCGTTGGTTCGGGTTGTTGAGGGGTATCTTCTCGATAAGTTCCGGGGGCAAATTCGGAAGTTTTGAGTCCTTTTTCGGACATTTCTTTGAATAAGTCGGCGTACATTTTGAGGAATTTTAAAATATGTTCAAAAGAGGAATGATAGATATTGACATGCGCGTAATCAGCGTTTTCAACGATGCCTGTGGTGTCCATAAAATCACCCGGAACGCCATGAAATTCAGCAAAATAACGCGCCAATTCTCTCCTACGAGCTTGATTGAGCGTAAAATAAGATGAGCGCACAGCAATCGCCAATTGTTTGAAAACCTGTACCAAATATACGGGCGATTCGTAGCGCAATGAAGTCTTAAATTGGCTGTTAATATGAATCAAACTCTGGATAATCGGGGGCAATATCAAACTCATATCCACAGCGACCTGCGAGCGCAGATTTTTCTGTGAATCTTCGTGTACAAATTTCATGACTTCGGTACAACTCATGAGCATTTCTTCTGTTATTTTTCGGAGTCTGTCATAGAGTTTGGCAAGGGGTTGAAAGGAGTCGCAACTTACGCAAGGTGGGATAAATTGCTTGATTTGGGTAGGATGCGCTCTGTCGCCTGCATCGTAAAGGGCAAGTGGGAGTACATTGGGGCTGTTGCTGTATCTGTCGGTGATTTCGTTGGGGTAGTTGAGGGTGGTGTGTTTGAGTTTTACAGAGAGGTTGAGGTGGGGTTTGCGGTCAAAGTTTTCGGTGGGGTCGGGCGTACCTACGGGGCTGTAATCAGGCGTGATTTCGAGGTAGAGCAAGAGGTAGCGTTCGCGGCTTTCGGCGAGATTGATTTGGGCAATGAGGTCGGATTTTTTGTATTGTCCTGCACTGACGGTTTCAGGGGTGATGGAGAGTATATTTGCATCGGGCGTGATTGCGAGGCAGCGCACTAATTCTACACTAAAATATTCTTTGGGCGAATCCCCGACGATTTCGAGTGCATTATAATTTTTGTCGTAACAAGGCAGTAAGCCGTAATTTACAGGATTGACCTGAGCAATACTGATGTTGTGTACTGCACCGATGATGTATTGGTTTTGGGCAATGAGATGCCCTGCGGTCATCATCATGCCGTTTTCCCAGTTGACGGGCAGGTGCTTGTTGAGCGAGGAAGGGTTCATATTAACGATTTTTGATTTGGTGATTTTTGATTTTTGATTGAAAACTTTTCGATTTTTGATTGGCAATCAAAAATCACTCCATCAAAAATCATAAATCGCTTGTGTGTCTTTGTAAAATAATAATGTCTTTATTGCTGATTTTGTTTCTGACGACATTGATTTCGGGGTCTATGAATTTTTTTCTGCCGAGAAATTTGGGTTTAAAATAGAAAAGATATTCGTATTCGTTGCCTTGTTCGTCGTGTGTTTTGATGTTGGGGAGGTCGGGGCGGTTGTTGTATTGTCGGAAAAGTTGGAATACATTAATGCCAAATTCAATATCACTAAGCAATCTACACTCTACGGGGCTGAGTTCTTCGTCATTTTCGCCCATAGGAATCATCATAGTGGCATTTATGAGTCGTGAATTTCTGCGTTCTTCGGGCGATACTTTTTTGTCGCCTTTGCTGATTTTATATTTGGGATAATCTAATACCGGTACTTTTTCCAATAAAAAAATTGTTTTCAGTACAAACATAGGCAACACAAATGGGAGCATCACAAATGTGTAATTGTTCGGTTCTGTGTAAGGGTTGCCCATGAAGTTGATGACTGCCAAAAAAGTAATTGTACCCAATGCTGTGATAGCAGCGGCATACAAGATATCCGGCAATATATCAACGCCTTTTTCCGCCCATTTGACTTGCTTGTAAAACGACCAAGTATGTAGCCAGCCAATCAAAAGGGCATAAACCGCAATGATGGTATATATCCATACCACGCTGATATTGAGCAGTGTAAGTAATACAGGCAGCGTCAATACAGCAACAAATAGCAACAGGTATATAATGGAGTTGAGCGAAAAAAGTTTGACTTTTTTTGCCTGACTCCTGATTTTTGATTTGAGCCTGTTGGCTATCAGTTGGGTAAATACAAGCGATAGCATCGCAATGACGAAGCCGATCGATAGTTTTGTAAACATTGTTGGTGTGTGTGCGGGCGAAGTTTAAGACTAAGTTTAAATTACCCGAATTTGGCTTTGCCAAATTTCATTCTTAAACTTAAACTTCACCAGTTGATATTTCAGTTGAGTGTTTGTTTTCAGTTTCCGTTCGGGAAACCAGTATTAATGCCTAAATTTCTTAATTTATCATCACAAAGTTGTAATCTTTCATTTCTGACTTTGAGTTGTTCTTCTGTAGATTCCAACTTCCGATTACAATCGTCAAGTTGTGTTTGTACATTATCTTTACTGTTATTGCCTTTTTCGTATAATCGTGCAATTTGTTCACTTAGGTTTTCGAGTTCTTTTTCCAGAGCGATTACTTCTTTACTTTTATTGGGGTTTTCGCTTATCTTGGGGTAGCTACGCAGTTTTTTCAGTGTATCTGCACTGTATGGTTGTTGAGCATTAAGGCTTGCCATTGTAGCGTTGATACCACTGATGGTAGTTTCCAACAGGTCTTGTTGTATGGAATCGACTTTAAGTTTTGCGACCTGCTTTCGAAGATTTTGATTTTCCAGTTTGGGAGTTTTAAATGGTTGAAGACACGCAAATACTATCAAGGCAGTAGTAATTGCCCACATAGCAAAGAAGCCCCATAGCGACCTGTTGTATTCTTTTTTATTGGTCGGTTTCATGTGTGAAATTTCCGATATGTGATGACTATTGATTTATTCAATAGTTTTTCTTTAATAAATTAATTTGTAAAAATAGAAAACATCAATCATATAAACACTCTTATTGCGCTTTTTTTATGATTGATGTTTTGAATTTTCTATTTAGAGATTTTTGATTTACTCAAAAATCTCCATTCATTTTTATTTCAATGTCAATGTAGATACTGAAGCATGTTTGCACTCATTAAGTGCTTCTTTGGTGTGCAAATTTTCTATTTTTAATCCGTCATTAGCCATTCGTAGGTTGATGAGACGGTCAAAGTTTTTGAAAATTTCGGCATACAATTCGCCGTCAGACTCAGCACGGTATTTTTCAATTTCCGAGCGAAGGCGTAGCGTATTTCGGTCTATTTGCGTTTCAATTTTACCAATTTCGCGGGCATCATTTTCAATGAGACTAAGCCGACGCTCCAAGTTCTCCAATTCAGCTAAATACTCATTAATTTTCTGGACTTTAAACAGCAATTTCTGCTGATTAACTAATCGTTCTTCTACGGAAATGGCGGATGCTGCCTTCATTTTTGGAGACAATTTGGCATTTTGGAATACGGCTATACCCACCAGCAAAATACTGGCAAGATATAGTATCGTAAATTTCCAAAAGGTCTTACTTTTCTCATTCATGCGAAGCAATTTTTTATCATAGTGATAGAATGTCTGTACAGACATTCTTGTGACAACGCATTTGTAAACACTTTTTAATTATTTTTTCGTATGAATTATTTTGTGCAAATGAATTATTGGACATTACCATTTTCATTTATTTTGATAACATAGGGACGGTGCAGCCCGTTTTGGGTGCTTCGTCCGACGATGATATAACCACAGTCACCTGTACGAAGTACCGCATTAGCTATTTCGTCAACACCCGATTGTCCGAATGTTTTTTCCCACACAATGCTACCATTTTGATTAATTTTTGAGATATAAACATCCCAACTACTATCTCCAAAACTTTCTGACTGACCCGTGATAATATACTCATTGTTTTGGTGGGCGTGGATGATATTCAAGGCAATATCTCTTCGGTTTCCACCATAGCTATATTGGTTGAGGATTTCTCCGTTTTTATTAACTTCAATGACAAACATGTCAACACCTTTGGCAACTTCGGGAGTCGTGTGAAAGTTGCCTACTATCATATAATTGCCTTGTGGTGTTTCTACTATATCATGGGCTATGTCTTGCTGTGTACCCAAGTGATAGAATTTTTCAGTATTCTCTATTTTACTCAAATTATTATCAAGTCCATAAAAATGTACAGCAGCACCATTTTCAGGAGGGTTTGAATTATACGAAAAACCAGTGGCGATATACCCGTCCGGCGTAATCAATACCGCTTGTGCTGCTTCCGCACCATTTCTTGCCGGAGAAGGCTGGTAACCCGGCATGATGTCAGGAAATGTATTGTTAAGTACAACAGGAGCTACATAGGTATTCATTATTCCATTATTATGACGTATTCTTCCTGCGATGATGTACTGCCCACGACCTTCATCAGTGATGCAGTGACAATCACTGATTTCTGATTGTCTATTCTGGTTTTGATGCTCACCTTGAGCATCGTATTTCACCAAATACACTCTGCTTTCCTGCGTACCGCAAATGACAAAGCCACCGTCAGGTGTCATTGCAATGGAACTACAGGTTTCATTGGTAAAAGGTGTCGTGTCGCGCTTAAAAAAGATAGTTTCTCCTTCTTGGTCAATTTTCATCAAAAAAATATCGTCGGCAATGCTGCCACAGATAACAAAAGCACCATCTGGCGTAGCTATCATGTCGCCCACTGACATATCAGCACTTTGCGTATACAAACGCTCAAAGGTTATAAAATCAGGACTGCATACAAACAGTTCCTCCAAACGACACCCCCATTGGAGTAGAATAAAAAGCCCGATAATAATAAAAAATGTTTTTTTCATGATTTTTAATTTTATGTTTGATAATGGTTGACTTTAAAAGTTAAACGAAATACGAGCAGTAACATCATTCGTATTGATCATCGTATTGTATTCTATATGTGGCGTAATTTGAACATTTCCAATGCCCTTACTATTTTTTTGTTTTTTAGAACATTTTGCCCATAAATACGCGCCTATACCTGCCGTCAGTATGCCTCCCGCACCAATGATATGTGCTGTGCGATTAGGTCTTCTGGCTTCTTCAAGTTTGTCGCGGTCTCCGAGTTCTCCTACAATCTCGCGATATTCATCATCGTAAATTTTTATAGCTCTGTTACGGAAATAAAACCCTGCTCCTCCCATCAAACCACCTGCCACAACGAGACTTACACCGGGTACTTTGCTACATGATTTTATGGACTTATCGCTTGCTATTGGTTCCTCCTTCTTTTTCTGTTCCGGTTCAAGTTGTTCCCCTTTCTTTCGTTCTAATTCTTCTGCTTGCTTTCGTGCCTCTTCTTCGTTTGATAGGTCGAGGGATAAGCCCTTAATGATTTCGCGTACAGCATCATTAATTTCTTCAGCATTGTTGAGTTCGTGCGACTGACGATTGAGAATAGTCTTTACTAGTGGTTCATGCGAACTGCGTATCCCATTCTCGGAATTATACAGATAAGCATTGATAGTAATGTAACTACCAACAGCCAATAATTTGCCAAAAATGACTCTATTTGCTTCAGAATCATAATCAACTTTAATATCGTCAATACCTACTCTTTCCAGTCTGATTTTTGAACGGCGGGGCGAAATGACATCATAACCTTCTGCCAGCAAATCTGCTAGCAATTTTTCTCTAAGCTGATTGCCCGTTTTGCTGAGTCGCTCGTATTCCGAATCGCTCAAATTTAGCCCTTCGGGAATATGAAATTCGTCAATGTCAAATTTCTGTGCGTGTATGCCTGTACATATGAATAAGAAAAATAAGGCATAAATGAGAGATGATTTTTTCATGTGCTTCATGATTGAACGTAGTGCGGTACTTCCAGTCCGCGCCTCGTTAGTTTGGTTAATATATACAGCGCGGACTGGAAGTACCGCGCTACGTTTTCACCTATTATAAATCAAATCGCCGGGCGATTTGGAGAGCATGGTGCGTATCGTGTAGAGTGATACAAATATGGTGACTACGATTAGAATAATAAGTGTAATGAGTGTGTTTGTATGAAGTAAATTAAAATAGGAGGCTTCACTTTCTCCTACAATTCTATCTGCGAGTATCAGGTCGGCAACATATCCCGCCAAAGCCGCAATCAACAACGAAAGCAAAAGACTCAAAGCCAAAAAGCGTAAAATAATACGAAAATAGATACGCTGTGCTTCACCGTTGCCGAGTCCAAAGGCTTTGAGTGTTCCGATGTTCATTTTGACTTTGGAGAGGTGCATTTTCAGCAGATTGAAGAGGAATAGGCTGATGCTTGTCGCTCCAAAACCGACTAATAACCACGCAATTATTTTAGTGATTTTGCTTAAAAAATTAAAATTTTCTTTCTCTTTAATTTGAGCAATATCCACCTCAATCGAATTGCGTGCGCCCATGCGTGTAGGGTTGCGGTAGAGCGTATCGGCGAAGGGACGTATTTTTGATAAATCATTGAAATACAAAGAAATACGGTCATAATTAATACCATCTCTGACTCGCGTAGCATCGTAACGATAGATGCGTTTGATATTTTTGGAAGCATCCGAAAATTGGGGAAATGACTGAATTTTTGACCAAATTTTATCTGTCTCTGCCCCGCGTAAAATGGTGTAAAAAGTAATTTCAATATCGTAGCCTTCGGCGTGCGACATGCTGTGTTCGCCTGTGATGCGATATTCGGGTTCTTCGCTTTTGTATTGAGGGTTAGCTTTGAAAAATTGGTCTATCGCATCAAGGGTTTTTTCTGCATTACCGCGGCTACCCGGCACGAATAGGTGAATATCCCGATGGTGGGTAATATCAAAAGCACCTTTGATTTTTTCGCTATGCGTTTCATAAAAATTGAGTGTGTACATGATGAGGTTGCGTCCCGGAATTTCGTCAACTACGGCACGTATGGGAATAGGCACACGCAGGTCAATCGGGTCGGGAGAAATCGTATCATTGACAGAAAATTGCATATCAACAAAGGCAGCATCGGGCGGCATCCCCAAGCGATTGAGAAAGCGGCGGGTGACAATGAGGCTAAGGTCGGCATTGCCTGACATAGCAGTATCGCCATATAGTAGATTTTTACCGCGAAGTAGTTCACTGACCAAAGGATTGCGGTTGTTTTCGTCAAATCTTATGCTACGTCCTTTGATTCTTTCGGTGTTGGTATCATCTGTTGTATTCCAGAATCTTAATGGGTATTGTACATAAGCAGAGATGTTTTCATATGAAAATTTATCAGCAAGTGCAGTATCCTTTTCGAGTTTTCTACAGATGTTTTCGGCATTGTCGCCTTCGCGCCACGGAACGGTAATGCTCATCCATTTGACAAAGGCATTATTCATTTTTTTATTGAGATAATCCAAACTGCCATTTGCAAAACCAATCGCCATAAAAGTGAGGGTGAGCATGGTGGTGAGTATCCAAAAATTGATATGGCGTTTGCCTGTGAGTGCTTTGCCTTCTTTTTTGAAAAATAAAGAAGTATAAGTCGGATTGCTACTAGTATCGGAGGCAACTTCTTGTGTACTCGGTGCTGTGGCGGGGGATTGATAAAGCTCGGCGAGTTGTTGGCGAAAGGCATCAGGCGTATCGCGCCATGATTCGGCAGTATAGATGTTTTGGGGGAGAATTTCGCCATAGCCTTCGGGCGATTTGGTGATGACAATGATGCGGTCGGCATGTTGTACCGCAAGGTCAATATCGTGCGAAACGACAATGGCAGAGGATGTACCTTCGAGATTTTGTTTGAGAATACGTAGGAGTTCGTTGGCATTGGCTTCGTCGAGATTGCCCGTAGGCTCGTCGCCGAAGATGACGCTGAAATCATTATTAATCGCCCGAACAAAAGCTAATCTTTGACGCTGACCACCGGAAAGATTGACGGCAAGTGTATTGACATTGAGTTCGCCGGAGGAAAGCCCGACTTGGTTGGCGAGTTGTTTCGCGCCGGTCATGGCTTCTTCTTGACGGGCATCCTGCTTTATCATTTGTGCGAGACAAATGTTTTCGTATGCCGTAAAATTTTCCATGAGGTTAGTATCCTGAAAAATAAAGCTGAAGTGTTGTTTGCGTACCTTTGCGATTTCTTCGGGGTCGTTTTTTTGCCATAATTCACTGAATTTGAATGAATTATCATGGCTATTAAAATGTACTTCGCCGGATGCAAGGGTATTGTTCATCAAGGCGAGGGTTTCGAGAAGGGTGCTTTTACCGGAGCCGGATACGCCCAACAAGAAAACTAACTCTCCCTGCGGAATATCCAATTCACGGATATGCAGGACAGTTTTGCCTTCCTTATAAGCACAGGCAAGTTCGCGTATTTGATAGATGGTTCTCATGTTTTAATGAGTATATTTAAAAATGAGTAAATGAGTAAATGAGTAGATGGGTAAATGATGAGATGAATAATATTTACTCAGTTTTATCATCTACTCATCTACTCATTCGAATGTTAAGGTACCATATCTTGTGGTACCCAGTAGTAAGTATTGTCTCGCGAACGGAAAAAGTAATCGGGATTGCCTATAACCCGACGCATTTCTACGAGTTTTTCATCTATATAATAATAGATGTCGCGGATGTCGTCGTCGCTTACTTCTTTTCTGTCTTCGAGGTCTTTGAGGGTGTAGCTGTTGAGCAGGTCACTGGTAGAGGGCAAGCCTACGACTGCTTCCATGGCTTGTCCGAGTGTCAAGTCGAACACCGAGCGGTCTGAGCCATAGTGATTGCCAATCATTTCTCTGTAGGCTTTGATGATACCTTCGCGGAGTTGGCTACCTGAGCTTTCTCCCGGCAAAAGTCGAAGTATTTTTCGCTCCAAGTCGTACAATTCTCTATCTGTAAGAAACAGGACGTGTTTGAATAGCGGGTATTCGAGTTTATCTACTTGCAATGGCGTGTAGGCTTCTACGAAAAGCTGGTAGTCCATATCTCGGAGTTTTCGGAGGTCAAGGTCCGGAATTTCCCGTAGGAGAGATTCTAATACAGCGTCATTGATGCCGGGTTTGCAATCTATATAAATTCTACAATCGAGGTCGCGCAAGAGTTCTTCGTGCTGTTCTTCAAAGGCTTTGAGCATTTGTCTGATTTCTTCTTCGAGTTCGGGTTGTGACATACTGGCACCTTTGCTGCAATAGGTCAACGAACCGGGCAAAGCGGCTTCTATCGGATACCGCAGACGGTAGGTATTGCCTTCATCTTCGTATAATTTTGGTCGGAGATTGGTTCTTTGGGAAGTTCCGACGATGAATTCTTTGGTTTGGTCAACAAATTTATTGTAGATACGCCCGGACAATCCTTCAACATTTCGTGTTTGGAAGGAAATGATGCCACATTCTTTTTCCTTCATTTTTTGGATAATACTGAGGTTGCTGATATTGAGTGCATTGCCTGCATCGCCTATAAGTATTAGGATGTTGGTTTCTTCAGGGTCAAGGGTACGCAAGGCAGTATTGATGGCTTCGTACATATCGGTAGGGTCGTCATTGTCTTGCGAAAGTTCGGTCTTGTCTCTGTAATTTTTAAGGGTTTGAAGTACCGCAGAGTGGTTGGAGGTCAGTGGTTGGCGGGCAACTACTCCTTCGCCGCTTTTGCCATAAATAAATGTAGCGAGTTCATATTTTTTATTAGCATTTTCAAAGAGGTTGAGACTGTTTTCGACGGCATTGATGATAGGTACAAAGAAAGGGTGGTTGCTCTGGGTACCATCAACTACAAAAATCATGTTGATGTTTTGTTTTTTATCGCGGATGGCATTGTACTCAGCGTCTAGTTTTGCTTTTTCGGCGGGGCTGTATACCTTTTCATTAGATTCGCTGAATACTTCGGTAATGACACCCGTTTTATAGATTTTCCCGTCTAGTTCTCCCATGACCGGCATGCGCTTTTCGGAAGGTGGATAGCCATCTTCGTAGCGGTCATCATCCCAAAGGATTTTTTTGAATTTTGCGGGTTTGCCTGTTTTGAGTTCGAGGGCAGCATCATAATTACTGAATAAGGTCGCTTTTAATCCTTTTGTTCTTCTTTCGGAAGCGGCTTCTAAATCGGAATTGGGTTCAATGCAGAGTCTTTGCGACCATACTCTGATATTTTTCTCTGACAACCAGCCTTTTACGATTTTTTTGGCAGCGGCATCCGAACGCTGTAATTTTGGCGAGGTACCCAATAGAAAACTCCCGTCTTTTTTGTCGTAGATGTATAAAAACTCGAATAAGCGAATGTCATTTTCATTTTGTGCGGTTTTTTCGAGCGTGGGAGAATTGTAGAGTGTAAGTTGCTGTTCGCCGCCTACCCCGCTGACGTACCGCTTGACGCTATGCACGACAAGTCCTTTGACATTGAAATCGGTATTGGGGTCAACGAGTGAGTTGCGCCACAGGAGTAGTTGGTCTTTTGGTGCCCAACCGTAATATTCGGCTTTTTTCATGTTCACCTTTCGGACAGAACTGTTGGAAGCTATAACGGTGGGGTCGTATTTTATCAATTGAACATGTGTATCGGATTCGTCAATGACATAGAAGTTATCCATGAAACTCATGGTTTTGCCATTTGGCTCGGAGGCAGTCGGGCTATTATAGACGAGGTTGTTATCTCTGTCCGAGCTAACGACCCAGTCGTTTGTTGCGCCCGAAGCGGTCTGTTTATTTTTAATTTCAATGGATATGTTTTCAGTTGGTTTGAAGTAATCTGTGGGTATTTGTAAAACCTTTGCTCTTCTAGGTTGTGCTTCCAAAATCCCGGCAAAAACTACCACAAATACGAGTGTAAATGTGGATAATTTCAGAATTGAATGTTTCATAACAATTGTTTGTGCTTTAAGAGTATATTTTAAAAAAATCAAAATATAACTCTAAATGAGTGCAAATTTTTGTGTGGAAAATTTACAGTAAATGTGTGTGTGGATGTCGTTTGTCGAATTATGGATATCTTTTATTTATTTTTAATGAGTGAATGGATTGAAAATGGCTATCTGTTCATAGTAATGTCTTCGCCAAATTTTGAATTATGAATTATGAATGAGTGAATGATTTTAAATTGTATTTTATTTTTTGCTGATAATTAATTAACTGGACTTTGGACATTGGGGAATTAGGAAATTTGGTATTAGGTAAATTGTTTTTTATCAAAAAATTATAAAATTTAATTAATTGAATATTTTTTACCTTAATAAAAATAAAATCACTGATAATCAATTACTTACGATTTAAACCGGCTACCCGTTTAAGTTTGCTCGCGAGATAGTACTCGTCTGACGAAGGTTTTTGTGAAATGTAGTGATTTGTCTCATAAAATATTCGCATTGAATAAAGGGATTCGTCTGACGAGTATTTGCTTTAGGCAAAGTTAAATGGCTAGCCTTCAAACCCGAATTTCCCAGTTACCTAATTTCCAAAATATCTAAAGTCCAGTAATTATTTAAATAATATAAAAAATAAAAATACTTTGTACAGGTACTACATTCTGATAGCTATCGGAATTTACATTTTACATTAATTCAATCTCTTATAATGTACTATTTCCAAATACTCAAATCCATTTTTATCAAATCCTCTAATTGCTTGATTTCAGTTGAATAATAAGCCCTAAGCGTGTCAATGACTTCTTGTGAAATTACTTGTTCCTTTTTAGACGCATTTTGCCCTTCAGATAGCACAGGTATTTTGATTTTTTGTTGTTTTATTTTTAAAAAATCAAAAACATCATTGAGGTCCTTTTGTGGGTTTTGGATAAAATTATCAAATATTAATATTTTAATTCGTTCAGAACCAAATTTTTCGATGTATGCGGGTAGATGTTTGGCGTAATTTCCTCTTTGCAAATAGTCAAATGGTGAAACAGATATATTCGCAGAGATGCTTGGTTTGGGTATTTTTTTAATAAAAACTTCTTGGAGTGTACGGGTTTCAAGTCCGTGTTGAAGGGTAAAAAAGTAATTGGAAATCGCTCTGTCAATAGGATTGCGAAGTGACATGATAATTTTGGCATCGGGAAAATAACGGGCAATGCGCCCGGCAACTTCGGGTTTTTCGTAATAACTTGTACTCTTCTCGCCGTAGGCTTTGATACTGCCGTTTCGTACTTGATGGTAGGTATTCAGATAGTTTTCTGCATTTATATTTTCGGAATTTTGGAGAAAAAATTTGGGTTCGGGGCGCAGTGGTTTTGCCATGCTGATTTCAGGGTGTTTATCCAGCAAATAGTATAGGCGTGTAGTACCCGAACGCTGTGCGCCTATGATAAAAAAGTAGCTGACTTGCTGCATTTAATTCTGAATGAGTGAATGAGTGAATGAGTGAGTGAGTGAGTGAATTTGGAAAAATTTCATTTTAAATACTTAATATATATTTGTGTGTTTAATTTTATAATAATCAATAACTTATGATTTTAACCTAATTTCCCAATTCCCATTTAGTCCAATATTTCGGTGATGTGGTAGGGATTGTCGTTGGAAACTTGCTGCAAAGTACGAGATACGTAAACGCCCATAACGCCCAACATGAGTATCAGTATGCCATTGAAAAATGCCAACATAACGATGATTGTCGTCCATCCCGGTACGGCGATGCCTGTAATCGCGGCTTTGATGAGAATGTATGTGCCATATAGAAAACTAATCGCTGCGGCAATGAGTCCAAAGCCCGATAGCAATTGCAAGGGATAGGAGGAATAATTGAACAAAAGCCGCGAAACGAGTTTGATAATTTTCCAGAGGGAATAATTGGAAGTGCCGATTTGTCGGGCGTGGTGTTCGGTATATACGTTGGCGATTTTGGAGGCGTGCATGAGCAATAAGCCGGGAATATACGGATGGTTGGTTTTGTAACTAACGGCTCTTTGCGCTACTTTTCTTTTAAAAATTCTAAAATTGGTCAGGGTGATGTCTTTGGGTTTATTGAATATTTTGCCATTGATATAATTGATGACATTTGTACCTAATTTGCGAAATGAGGAGTGTTTTTTCTGGTGAAATTTAGCAAAAACGAGGTCGTAGCCTTCGTTGATTTTTTGGATGAGTTTGATGAGTTCGGCGGGCGGATTTTGGAGGTCGTCATCCATCGTAACCATGTAATCGCCCTTTGCATTTGCCATCGCACAGATGACGGCGGAGTGCTGACCATAGTTTTTGAGTAGATTGATGGCGCGTACTTGAGGATATTCGCGGCTGAGTTCGACGAGTTTTTCCCACGAATTGTCGGGGCTGCAATCGTTGACCAGTACGATTTCAAATTGAAGTTCGTTTTTGGTCATTTCCCTTACCACTTGCCCGACAGTGTCTTTGACAATATCTTCGCTATTGTACACCGGAATCAATATGCTGTATAGTTTGTCCTTCAATTTTAGTTCGTTTACTCGTTACTCGTTTACTCGCTACTCATTTAGCGTACACCACTTTTTTAATTAAAACAAAGGTAATGATAAAGCGAAAAGGAATGACTAAAATGGTGAGTATAAAATCAGAATATTCGAGTGTCTGGTCAAATATGTATAACAAAATCAAACCCACGACAAGCCCTGTCAAATAAGAGGCATAAAATTTTGCACCATCTTTTACGCTGGTTTTTTCTTTGAATGTAAAACGTGCATTGAGCAAATAAGAAATCATTACACCAACAAGAAATACACTGATATAAACCGGATATAGCGGCAGGTGCAATATTTCAAGTAAAATATAATTGCTGACAATCCCAAAGATGGTCGTTAGTACACTCACCGAACCAAATTTGGAAAATTGCGCTATGAAAGCATTGAGCTTAATATTTTTTGTTATCACTAATTTGTAGTAGCGAGTGGCGAGTGCCGAGTAGCGAGTAGCGAGTCATATTTTTAACTCGCTACCCGATACTCGGCACTCGTTACTCATTTATACATTGCCATCACATAAATGCTGTATGGTATTCGTAAATGATTGGTAATGAGTTCGGTTTCTGTTTTGTTATAATATTTTTTGGCTAAATCGTCGTAACCTTCTGTGCTGCGAATATTTTGCCCTCTATCTTTGGAAACCAACCATTTCGACATCTTTGATTGCCCTTTATGGAATACCGAATCTACGGTGACTAAGTAGCCGCCGTCTTTGAGGTACAGCCGCGCAGTTTCGAGCAACATATCGCAATCCTCATCGCTCAAATGATGCAGCAAACCATGTGCATTAATCACATCAAAATAACCTTTCCATTCTTCCCGAATGACCTCTCCTACTCTTTCACAGTAAAAAATGCCCTTGCCTTTAAATTTTTCATTGAGGTGTTCGATATAGTTTTCTTCCAAGTCGCAACCGTGATATTCCACCCCATCCGGCAGATTTTTCAACAAGACTCCCGTACCACAACCAATATCTAATACGCTACTCCCCGCTTTCAAATCAAAATATTGTTTGAAGTGCCGTTCACGTTGTTTGTTGCCGCCCGTCAGGGTGTGAAACAAGTCGTAAACGCCCGGTATTTCGAGTATTTTGCGGACTCCTTTTTGTATGTGTGTGACGGTTTTTTTTTCTGTATCCATAATTTTTTCTGAATAAAATATCGCAGCTATTGTTCTTGTATTTTTTTGAAAGCTGTGGCACAGGCTTTTGTCAATATATTCGCTCCTTTATTATTGAGGTGCGCCCGGTCAAATGAGAATTCTTCTTCATAAAAATCATTATATGTTGCAGGGTCTGCGAGATTGATAGTTTGTGCTTTCACCTTATCCGACCACGTTTGTACAGCTTCCTCATACACATATTGGGCAGCCTTGGGATATAAGACAAAATAGAGATTAATATCTCGCTCGTCCGCAAGGTCTATCAAATTTTCGAGTTGCTCAATTGCCAATTCGTTTTTCGGATGCTTCGTTTTTTTAAATACTGATTTTGCCTCTCTTTCTCTCTTTTTTAGTATCGTTTTATCTTTCAAAAATGCCTTTCTGCGCCTCTGATGCTCTTCACTTTTAGAATTATTTTTCAAGGGAGTATAGCCTCGCTCTTTATTATGATTTTTCCTTGTTCTTTTTACGCCATGAATCCAACGCTCAAAGGAATCGTCAAAAATTCCCATGGAAAAGGTATTTTTTATCAAAAGTCCGGTATGTTCACTCCATGTACTTAACTTGTTTTTTACCGCATCTTCATCGTTAAATATTTTTTTCATAAAAAACAAATAGGTATCAAAACCATAATAATATCGCCCTCTCGCGGATGTCCTGTTTGTTTTATGATGAATATTGAGCATGGACAATTCAACAAAAATATTTTTCACCTCCAACATCTCGTGGTCAAGCACATATTTGGTCAGTTTTATCACTTCCATACCGGAAGATCCGGGTGCGCCCAAGTTGAATGACTTGGTTTTATTGTTCGTATTTTTATCAAAAACTCTTGGCGAAATACCGCTATCTACACGACTCGTCCCTACAAAAAATGTATCATAGCCTCTTTCCTCTTGTTCCAAATAATACAATTTGCTATCATAAATTTCATTTGCCCAAAATGGCGGTAATACCCATTTGGGTATTTGCACGATTATCGTAACAATTATTAAGAGTAATAGTATTTTTTGTATAAATTTTTTCATTGAAAAAACGTATCTGTCTGTGCTTGGTTTGTACAGACAAGAATATCTGTGTTACGGTTAAAATTGGAAATAAATAAACTCGCTACTTCCTCCAAAATGATATAAAATCATCAAAATCAGTACGATATAAACCAACCAGCGTAAGGGTTGCGCCCACTTTAAATGCTCCAATCCATGTTCTTTTTTGCGCTGTACCCATTCTATCACAATCAAAAATAATATCAAAATCCCCAATCCGGTCAGTTTTTCTCCCGACAATTTTAGTGCATCCATATACGTCCCGAAGTTGTTGCCTGTGAGTGTAAACATATTGACCAAATACTCAAAAGCGTCGGTTACGGAAGCCGCCCGAAAAAAGACCCAAGCCACACAAGTCAAAAAGAAGGTGAGCAAAATCTGAAATACCTCTTTTATAGACGGCAAAATGCTGTTTTGGGCAACAATAGCCAGATTGTTTCGATTTGTTTTCAGGAGCATTTGCGGCACAAAATACAAAGCGTTCAGACCGCCCCACACAATGAATGTCCAATTGGCACCATGCCAAAAACCACTCACCAGAAAAATCGCAAATACATTGCGTAACTGCATCCACTGTCCGCCCCGACTACCGCCAAGTGGAATGTACAGATAATCTTTGAACCACGAAGATAGTGAAATGTGCCAACGCCGCCAAAACTCGGCTATATCGCGCGAAAAATACGGGTAAGCAAAATTTCTCATCAGATTGAAACCAAATAAACGCGCCGTACCAATCGCAATATCAGAATAACCCGAAAAATCACCGTAAATCTGAAAGGCAAACAAGACCGCGCCCAATAATAATATCCCGCCGGAAAGTTCTGCCGAATCTGCAAATATCGCGTTCACATAAATAGCGCAACTATCCGCGATGATCACTTTTTTGAAGAAGCCCCACAGAATTTGTCTCATTCCATCTATGGCTTTCGTTTCATCAAAATTGCGTTGTGTATAAAATTGTGGCAATAGATTCTTAGCTCTTTCGATAGGTCCGGCAACCAATTGAGGAAAAAACGAAACGAAGGCAAAAAAAGCAAAAATATCTTTGGTCGGTTCGAGTTTTCTGCGATACACATCTATCGTGTAGCTCATCGTTTGGAAAGTATAAAAACTGATACCAACAGGCAGGAGAATATTCAAGGTCGCAAAATCGGCGTTCATACCCACACTTCGCAGCAAGTCGGCAAAGGAATCTGCAAAGAAATTATAATATTTAAAAACGCCTAAGAAGCCCAAATTGACGAGCATACTTATCCACAGCAATGCCTTTCGTCGTCCTGTATTTTCTGTTTTTCCGAGTTGAATACCAAGCGTATAATCAAGTATAGAACTGAAAATTATCAGGGACAAAAATCGCCAATCCCACCAGCCATAAAACAGGTAACTCGCCGCAACTATCAGTATGTTTTGAATTTTTACATCCTTCTGAAAAACAAACCAATATAACAGAAATACGGTCGGTAAGAATAATAAAAATTCTAATGAATTGAAGAGCATCGTTATTCGTTATTCGTGGACTCGCTACTCGCTACTTGTAACTCGTCTCTCACTACTCGCTTTCGGAGGTATTTTATGGTAAAAAACAGGAAACTTGCAAAAATAACAGCAAATGCTATTTTTTGAATGTAATATAAAAATAAATAAAATTTTGGTCTATATTTTAATTCTACTTTGTGGTTTCCACTTTCTATCGGAATGGCAATTTGGTTGATATTGGCTTTGTACATTTCGGTGGCTTGTCCGTCTATTTTTACCTGCCAATTATCATCAAAATATTCGTTAATTAATAAAATTTGATTGTCTTTTGCTTTGACTTGAAGTACAATTTCATTGACACTGTAATGTATTTTCTCTAGCTTATTCTGCCCCTTTTTCATTGCTTTATTTCCCTTCAAATGTGTCCGCAATTGGCGTATATCGGATTGAGCTACAAAGGCAAGTGATTTTGCTTGTTCTCCCAGTTTTTCTATCTCATCTCTGGTTACTTCCCAGTTTTCGTTTGCTTTTTTGAGCTTGTTGACTGTATAATATTTCTTTATGGCATTTTTATTTTCGTAAAGCGAATAAAACTTGTTTTTATATAATAATTCCAAACTTTCGTGGGGCTTACGCTTGTTAGGATAGACGAACCATTTAGCTCCCTGAAGATAACGAAGATTGAAAAAATCATCTCCTCCTTTCATGATTTCGAGGTGTTGTTGGTTGGGTACGGGAGTGATGCCCGAATAGAATGTTCGGATGCTGTAGTATAGTGCATTTTGTCCCCATTGATGTTTGGTCAGGTGCTTATTATCGTAGCTGACGAATCGGTAGTCTTCATAGTCCGGTTGTTCGCTGATTTTTTGGAGGATATTCATGGAAGCCAGATTGGGTGGCTCGGTATAACCTCTGCCTTCAGCTTTGGAATAAACGGCTTCGGGCATGATGAGTCCATTCGCACAGATGAGCATTAGTATGAGTGCAAAACTGAACCATTTATTTTTCAAAAAAACAGGAATTGCCGCTATGAAAAACGGGAAAATATAGGCATAAAAAGGAATTTTGTACCGCATGACTTGCATTTGGTACAACAACATTAATCCAATAAATAGGACACCTCCTGCGAGTATATATTTGTTTCGTTTTTCGGTATCCCAGTTGGCAAATAATTCACGAAATCCCAAAGCAGCAAAGTAGGCAACAGCCACATTTCCAACAAACATAAACCGCACCGATTGGCGTATTTTATTGATTAAGGGTATTTTTTGATTGATGTAGAAAAAACCGAGATTTTTGCCAAAAGATGAAATCAGGCAGTATATCAGAATACTGAATAAGATGAAAAATAACCAGTTTTTGTGTTTTCGTTTGAGTGTGGTTAATGCAATTCCCACAATAGCAAAAAAAGCAAATATAGGTCCTACATAAAAATGTCCCGGACCTAAGAGTCGTTTTTTATACACCAAAAATTCACTGGCAAGGCTGAGTGGATAATCTGCCCGATAAGCTGCATCCGGCAAAGGGGTGTTTCCGACTACTCTGCCACCGGTTGTATAGCGCATCATTTCATCAAAATCTATATATATTTGAAGTAATGCAACTGCGGCAACACCGCCCACCAATAGTCCGGCTACAATGAATTTGGGGAGTAGTTGTTTCCATTGTTTTCGATGTGCTATGGCTCCGGCAAGAAATATAATCGCACCAAAAAATAAGGTAAGTATAGCTGTTTGTGCGGGTTTTGCCAAAAAACCTACTGATGCCAAGCCAAGCACTATAGATCCCAACCAACTTTCGGGTTTTCGGAATATATATATAATGCCTGCAAAAAAAAGCGGTAGCCAAGAGTAGCCACATGCCGTAATTATCCAAGCGACATTGTGCAGGGTATTGGCAGCAATGATGATACCACTCGCACCGAGTATACTGTACAGCCATTCTATGCCCGACATTCGCAGTAAGAGTGTGGTATTCAAAAAGAGGATGCAGAGATGCAATAGGGTAATCAGCATCATAGTGCGTAGTAGCTCAATACCTACACCATATTCTACGGTACTAAAGAAGTAAAAGGGATAAGTGGCTGAAAATAAGGCACTATTGTAGTAAGGCATACCACCCATCATTTCGGGGATACGCATGGGGATTTCGCCTGATTTTATAATAGCAGCTATTTTGTGGAAGGTGGGACCGAGCAGATAAACACCATCTTTGGCATTATTGACTATTTTGTAAGTGAATATACCGTCATTATACCTAACCAAAAATATTAGCACAAAAAGGAGTAATAAGCCAATATTTTTTTTAGTCAGTAAATGTTTCATAATACAGAAAAATGAGTGAATGAGTGAATTTTGAATGAGTGAATAATTTTAATGCGACAATGCGTTAATGAAGAAAACATTATCGCATTAACGCATTTGTGATTTACTCATTCAAAATTCACTCACTCATTCATTCAAAATTTCAAGCGTTCATAATTACCAACTTTAAAAACCCATTGATATTTTCGGAATATGATAGGCTCTAATTCGGCGGTAATATATTCTTTAAGGTCTCCTTGTTTGGATTTATTTAAATGTGGAAAATCAGGATTGCCATTGCCATATAATTCACCGATTTTCAAAAATTCTTCTCTTAAATTTTCGAATTTGATGAGGCGTACA